>DCHV01000049.1:11988-21136 GCA_002314945.1 Prevotellaceae bacterium UBA1743 | reverse complement strand
GGCTTCAACCCCGCTCATTTCGATTCAGAGGATCACATGGAGAGCAACCAGTCAAAGGGCTGGATTACTGCCGAGGATGTGGCTGCTGTGAAGGAGATTATCGCTACTGTAAGTGCAGAGAAGGCCGGAAGCTTGAACGAAGGCATGATTCAGAATATTGCCAAGGGTCGTCTGAACAAGTTCCTCAAAGAGAACTGTTTGATGAGCCAGGAATACATCTGGGACAAGAACTTTACCGTAGAGTCTTACTTGAAGTCAATCGACAAGGAACTCTATGTAGTAGATTTCAAGCGCTTCACTTTGCGCGCAGAGTAATCCGACGCGAATTACACAACACATATAACGATAAGTGGGCTTTCCCCTTTTTGGGGAGTCCACTTTTTTGGTTGATAGGAGCTTTATGAAGATTTTTGGTGTAGAAATGAACTATCCGCTGCACAATAAAGAAGCGGCTGATACGTTATATAATACAGAGACTCCGGTCATCTTCACCAAGGCGGATTCTGCCCTCCTGAGTGGTGGAAAACCTTTTTTCGTCCCGGATTTTACGGAACAATGTGAGTACGAGACGGAATTGGTGATTCGGATTGGGCATTTGGGACGTTGTATCCCAGAGCGTTTTGCACATCGGTATTATCACGAAATGACGGTGGGCATTGATTTTACGGCACGTGACTTGGAATGTCACCTTCGGGAGAAAGGTCTTCCATGGGACATTGCCAAGGGTTTTGACGGATCGGCTGTCATAGGCAACTGGTTGCCATGTCCAACAATAGAACAGGGTGGTGTGAATAAGGGTTTGCACTTTCGTCTGGATATCAATGGAGTGACAGTTCAACAAGGCAATACGGCAGATATGCTTTGTCGGGTAGATCGTATCGTAAGCTACATCAGCCGCTTCTTTATGCTCAAGACGGGTGACCTTATATTTACGGGAACACCTGTAGGTGTGGGACCTGTGCATATAGATGATCATCTGGAAGGCTTCCTCGAAGGGGAGAAGGTACTGGAGTTTAATGTGAAATGAGACAATTGGCACTATACATCATCTGGCTTGTATGCTTGCTCCCATCGCTTGCGGTAGGGAACGGGAAAGATGTGGGTAGTGGCAAAATGAACGGTTTCACTACGTTGGATTGGGAGGAACTGAGAATGGACTCGCTCCTGCCTCTCTATACCGAGGTGATCCCCTTGGCGACGGATTATAGACAATACAACTATTCCGTGGAACTTGAATATCCGGAATATGGAAACTTGACCAAGGAGGAGGAAAAGGTTGCCCAGCGCTATGCCGAGCACATTGGTGAAAGGATTCTTCCCGATGTTCATATAGGAGTGCAAAGAGGGGAGGGGATGCTGGATCTGTCGTTTGTTCCTCTGGTGAAACAAGGCAACCATATCAAGAAATTGCTCAGCTGTCGTATCATGATCACTCCTCATGCCAAGGCGCGTAAAGTGTCGGCAAAAGGCACGAAACGCTATACCAGTCATTCGGTGCTCAGTAGTGGAAAATGGGTAAAAATCGGGATTACAGAAGATGGTATCTACTCTCTCACGCGTAACAAACTGAAAAAAATGGGTTTCGCTAATCCCGACAAAGTGCGACTTTTCGGATATGGGGGACATCTTCAGAGTGAAAAGATAGATCCTGATGCTGACTATGATGATCTTCAGGAGGTTCCTTTGTACAAGCAAGGGGATAACAATTGGTTATTCTGGGGCAATGGCTTGGTATATTGGGAGGGGAACGAGCGGATACGCAACAATTATGCGAATGAGGCATACTATTTTCTTACAGAAGGCGATTCACCCCTGAAAGCCGACACATTGCCTACACCAACAGGTGCTGTCGTGAACCATTATACGACCGTACCGGCACATACGTTGTATGAGAAGGATGAATTTGCATGGCATTCGACAGGACGCAACCTGTATGATAAATACAATTATGCGAATGGGAACAGTTGTACCTACACGCTATCTTCTGTTGCCACAAGTGGTAATGAGAAACTGACCGTGGCTTTCACTGCAGCTTCGAAAGCAAACGTCCAACTGCAGCCGAGTGTCAATGGTACACAGTTGTCTCCTGCTATGACTCTTTATCCAATAGGTAGTTACACATACGCTTACGATGACACTCGTACGTATGACATCAGTAAGATGAAAGGGACGGATGAGAATACGTGGAAGGTGAAACTGGTGACTACCTCAGGACAGGATGCGCGCTTGGATTATCTGGCATTGCATTACGACAGAAAAATCATACCTGGCAACGATGGATATGTCTTGTTTTCTCAGACAGGTAAAGGGGTATCTCAGTTTGATATCACTTGGCCGGATGACCATCTGAAAGTGATGCGATTGGGCAAACCAGGTGATCCTGATGCTTGGGTGAAGACAACAAAAGTGGATGATACGACTCGGAAAATGGTGGTGGATGATGCCACACGTCGCTATGTGGCCTTCGTAGATACTTATACCTTTCCTGAACCAGATTATGTAGGAGTCGTAGAGAATCAGGACCTACATGCGATGGATAGCATTGATATGGTAATCCTGATTCCTTCCAGCGGTAAATTGGAGGGACAGGCACAACGCTTGGCTGACGCTCATGCCGAATATGATGGGTTGAGGGTACAGGTGGTGCGAGCCGACCAAGCCTATAACGAGTTTTCGAGCGGTACGCCAGATGCTACCGCCTATCGCAGGATGATGAAGATGCTTTACGACAAGGCCTCGGATAAGACATGTGCTCCCAAATACCTCTTGTTGATGGGAGATGCAGCGTGGGACAACCGTATGCTGAGTGCGGCATGGCACAATTACAACCCTGATGACTATCTGTTGTGCTACGAAAGCGACAATTCATTGAGCGATACGAAGAGTTATGTCATGGAGGACTACTTCGGTATGTTGGACGATGGAGAGGGAAGCAATCTGCTGAAGGACAAACCAGATTTGGGCATAGGCCGATTCCCTGTGACGAGTCAATCGGAAGCCAAGGTGATGGTGGATAAAACGATTGCCTATTTGACATGTCAGCATGTAGGAGATTGGAAGAACTTGGTTTGTTTCATGGGAGACGATGGTGACAACAACGAGCACATGAAATATGCGGATGATGTAGCCCTGCGTGTGGCAAATCAGAATCCCGAGGTGGAGATACGAAAGGTGATGTGGGATGCATATACACGTGTGAGTACGGCCAAGAACAATACCTATCCAGAAGTGACAACTCTGCTGAAGAAACTGATGGACGAGGGAGCCTTGGTGATGAATTATACAGGACATGCCACTACATATACTTTGAGTCATGAGTTTGTCTTGAATTTGGAGGATTTTGCAGAAGCCAAAGGTGACGCGTTACCTCTGTGGGTGACCGCGGCTTGCGATGTGATGCCTTTCGATGGACAGAGTGAAAATATCGGGGAGACTGCCGTCTTGAACGATCAGGGTGGTGCTGTGGCTTTTTATGGTACTACACGCACGGTTTATGCCAATCAAAACTTGTCCATGAATCGCTATTTCATGAAATACCTTTTCTCTGACGATGCCTCAGGACAACGCAATAGGGTGGGAGACGCGGTCCGTTTGGCAAAGAATGCCATCATCAATGGCAATGCCGAATACACCCAGCTCGAGAACAAACTGCAATATGCTTTGTTGGGAGACCCTGCATTGACAATCGCACCCCCACAAACTCATGTTCTCTTGGATGAAATTAACGATGTGTCCCTTAGCGGGAATAATTCTGTGCAATTGAAGGCAGGTAGCCGCGTGACAATGAAGGGACATGTGGAGGATGTGAAGGGAGGAACAGATGCTACGTTCCAAGGTGTTCTCTCGCTTCGCCTTTTCGATAGTGAGACGTTAGTAACTTGTCAGAACAATGCAGGTGCAGACAAAGCATTCGTCTTCGACAATTACAGCAATATTCTCTATACGGCACAAGATTCAGTACGCAACGGAAAATTCGAACTCTCTTTTACGATACCTGTAGATATTAACTATACGGATGAGGCAGGTCGTGCCATTTTCTATGCGTACGACAGCAATCAGAAGAAGGAAGCTAACGGATATTCTGAAAGTTTCATCCTCGGAGGAGTGAGTGAGGAACTCGCTTCCGATACGATAGGCCCCAAGATAATGGCTTTCCTGAATGACGAGAATTTCCAGGATGGTGATGTAGTGAATAGCTGTCCCTTCTTTATAGCAGGGTTATGGGATGAGAGCGGATTGAATGTGAGTGGAAATGGATTGGGGCACGACCTTACATTGTGTATCGATGGCCGAGCTGATTATACTTTCAACTTGAATGATAGATATGAGGGAGCCTTTGGTGACAATACTCGTGGCGTGGTTTCGTATTCGATTCCAGAGCTCGAGAATGGCCCTCATACGTTGGAGTTTAGTGCATGGGATGTTCTGAACAATCTCAGTACGTCATCTTTGTCATTTGTGGTGGATTCCAGTTTGAAGCCAGAATTGCTGCAGATTTCCGCTTCACCTTCTCCAGCGTTGACCAGTACCAATTTCATCATTTCCTACAACCGCCCTGGTGCAGAATGTACGATTCGGGTTGATGTGTATGATTTTATGGGCCGAAATCTGTGGACACGCACAGAGGTGGGGAGCAGTGATGCTGGTTGTTGTATGATTCCATGGAATCTGTGTACCAGTAGTGGCGGAAAGTTGGGTTCTGGTGTTTATTTGTATCGTTGTACCCTTCAATGCGGAACGAGTAAAGAAGTGTCTAAAGCACAAAAAATTATTGTCAAAAACAATAAATAAGCATTTTGTGAGTTTATATATAATATGCGATTCGTTGTTAGAGATATCAAGATAGGTCTATTTGCCATATTGATGGTATGTGGTGTGACGACAGGTAGGGCTCAGGACAAGCAGAATATGTTCAATCCTGTGAATACTAGTGTCACCAGTCTTGCCATTGCTCCTGATGCACGTGCTGGAGGTATGGGAGATATTGGTGCGGCCACCGAAGCAGATGTACATTCTCAGTACTGGAACCCTGCCAAATACCCTTTCAATATTGCTCGTGCAGGAGTAGCTGCCAGTTATACGCCTTGGTTACGTAAGTTGGTAAATGATATCAACTTGGCCGATTTGACGGGCTTCTATCGTATTGGTGATTATTCTGCATTCAGCTCTTCCTTGCGTTTCTTTAGTTTAGGAGACGTATATATGAGCGATATGGAGAATGTCACGATCAACCCCTATGAGTTTGCAATAGACGCAGGATATAGCCGTATGTTGAGCGAATGTTTTTCTATGGCGGTTACTATGCGTTTTATCTATTCCGACATCAAGTACGACTATACTGCCGAGAGTAGTGCGGGCAAGGCTTTTGCAGCCGATATCTCTATGTATCGTTTGGGCTATTTCATGGCAGGTAGTCGTGAGTGCAGTTTCGGATGGGGTTTGAATATTAGCAATATTGGTAGTAAGATTACATACGGAGGTGATGATAATGCCGAGTTTATCCCCACCAACTTACGTTTAGGTATGAATTTTACAATTCCCTTCAATGAATATAATAAGTTCAGTGTAGCTGCCGATGTCAACAAGTTGCTGGTTCCTACATATCCCAAGCAGGAAACTGACGAAGCTGACGAAGATTATACCGATCGTGTACAAAGGGAATATTACGATATTTCGCCCATTGCAGGTATCTTCAAGAGTTTCGCTGATGCGCCAAATGGTGCCAAGGAAGAATTTCAGGAAATCCAGTGGAGCTTAGGTTGTGAATACACGTACAACGATCGTTTTATTCTTCGTGGAGGCTACCATCATGAACATGAGAATAAGGGTAACCGAAAATACTTTACCGTTGGTGCAGGTTTCCGTATGAATGTATTCTCTGTGGATGCTGCATACGTATTCAGTACCAGCCAAACCAACCCCTTGGATCAAACCATGCGTTTCACCCTTGGTTTTGATTTGGACGGAATGAAAGACTTGTTCGGTCGTCGGAGGTAGGACATCTTTTCTGTATTCTTCTGACAGCTATGTCATTCGTATGCTTGTCAAAGATGTTCCAAGGCAGCCTCAATGTCTTTGTATGTGCTTTCGAAGTCTCCTGTGTACCACGGATCTGCCACATCCCTTTCTTTCCCCGTTAGAGACATAAGCAGACGAATTTTATTATTTTTGTCGTGATAGTTGTTGATAGGCGATGGTAGCATGATGTCGGGAAATAGATACCTCAGATAGTGGATATTGTTCTCGTCCATAACAAAAATCCTATCGTAATGCTCATAGTCTTGACGAATGATTTGACGTGCTGCTCTATGTTCAAAGTGAATCCCGTGTTTCTGCAGACATCTTTTGGCAGGAGGATATATGTCATTTCCTATTTCCTCGCGTGAGGTAGCAACCGAAGCAATTTCGATGTTCATGTCTCGGAACTTTTCTTTTGCCATCATTTCTGCCATTGGACTTCTGCAGATGTTGCCGTGGCAGACGAAAAGTAAACTTTCGGCTTTCATCTTTCTATTTCTATTACTTCTAAATCATGAAATGCACCTTTGTCAGCAGTAAATCGCACCAAGGTACGTACCTGATGCCATCCTTGCAATCCTGCGGCTCCTGGATTGATATGGAGAAGACCTAAAGTCTTGTCAAATTGCACTTTCAGGATATGGCTATGTCCGCTGATGAATAGTTTGGGAGGCTTAGTGAAGAGCAAGTTGCGGATGTGTGCGTCATAGCGTCCAGGATAGCCTCCGATATGTGTCATCAGTACATCTGCACCCTCGCAGTTCCAACGAAGTTTCTCGGGAAAGGTGCGACGAAGGTCTCCTCCATCGCAATTTCCGTACACACCCATTAAGGGGCGAAATTCATTTAGACGGTTGGCAATCTCCATGCTTCCGAAATCACCTGCATGCCATATCTCGTCGCATTCCTCGAAATAGGTCAGATACCTTTCATCCCAATATGCGTGGGTATCGCTGAGTAATCCGATGCGTTTCATCTTATTTTTTTGATTTCAGATGCTTGGTCAGCCACAGGAGCATACCTACAGCCGTGAGGGTGCTGATGCCATCCGAGAAGGGAATGGCAATCCAAACTCCGTCTAATCCCCAATAATATGGCAATATGACTACCAAAGGGAAGAGAAAGAGCAACTGTCGCGTCATGCTCAGGAAAATGCTTTTCCCGGGATGACCGATGCTTTGTAAGAAGTGGGTGATAACCATTTGTACACCAGCCAATGGAAAGGCTGCCACATTGAATCGGAAACCACGGACGGCAATCTCGGTTAGTTCTGGACCTGTGCCAAAGGCGTGAATGATGGGACGAGGTAGAAATACGCCCAATAAGAAGCCACTGGTCGTGACCGCAGTGGCAGCTATCATCGTATATTTCAGAACTGTCCATACTCGGTCGTTTTTGCGTGCTCCCCAGTTGTAACCTGCGATGGGTTGCATTCCTTGATTGAGTCCTACCACTACCATTACAAAGAGGAATACGACTCGATGCACGATTCCATAGGCACCGATAGCCATATCTCCTCCGTAATCGACCATACGATTGTTGATAAGAAGAACCACTAAACAGGCACAGGAATTCATTATGAAGGGGCTAAGACCAATGGTTAGCGATTGTCTGACAATCTTCATGTCAAGAGCATAGATTCCTCTGCGGAAATGCAGTAATTCTTCGGGACGACTGAACAATTCGAGTTGCCATACCAAAGAAATTGCCTGCGACAAGATAGTGGCAATGGCCGCCCCTTGGATGCCCCATCCGAATACAAAGATAAAGAGAGGGTC
The DNA here is from genome assembly GCA_002314945.1 of Prevotellaceae bacterium UBA1743. Classification (GTDB taxonomy): domain Bacteria; phylum Bacteroidota; class Bacteroidia; order Bacteroidales; family Bacteroidaceae; genus Physcousia. The sequence goes on along the minus strand of DCHV01000049.1, from coordinate 13,340 downwards.
GAGAATCGTATTTGCTACGATAGTCAAGAAGGTACATTGCATAGCCTTGTTGGGGTGTCCCGCACTACGCAATACTGCATTCAATCCGAAGTAACTGTGTGTAATGACATTGCCTATAAGAATGATGAGCAGATAGTCGCGGGCGTAGGGTAGGGTGGCTTCGCTTGCGCCGAAGAAATGCAGTATCTGGTCGAGAAAAGGCCAACAGGCAGCTGTGAAGAGAATACCGAGAAGTATGTTCAGTGTGATGGTGTTACCAAGTATCTTTTGAGCCGTGTGAGTGTCCCCTTGTCCCAATTTGATGCTGATAAGGGTGCTCGAACCTACTCCCACCATTGCTCCAAAGGCAGCGGATAGATTCATGAAGGGGGCTGTAAGAGTCATGCCGCTTATGCCGATGTCGCCCACACCTTGTCCTACGAAAATACTATCTACAATGTTGTAGATAGATGAGGCTGCCATCGCAATGATGGAGGGAAAAGCATAACGCCAAAGGAGAGTGCCAATGTTGCCTGTCCCCAGTTCTGCTGTCCTGTCTTGCTTCTGGTTGATTTGAGCCATCTATCAACTATGGCTCGTCTTTACAATCTTGGTAGCCTCCATCTCCGTATTGCGTCGATCAGTCTGTGTGACCACCTTGGCTGCCAATTGCAGAAATGCTTGACCGGAGGGTATATCTGGATGCAATGCTTCGGGTTCGCCCTTGTCTCCATTTTCGCAAATACTCTGTACGACGGGAATCTGTCCAAGTAGGGGCACTCCCATTTTCTCGGCCAGTTGCTTCACCCCTTCCTTGCCGAAGAGGAAGTATTTCTCATCTGGATGTGTAGCGGGAGTGAACCATGCCATGTTTTCCACCAATCCCAAGATTGGCACATTCACTTTGTCGTTCTTGTACATGTTGATGCCCTTTCTCGCATCTGCCAATGCCACCTGTTGAGGCGTACTCACGATGACCGCTCCTGTTATAGGCACGGTTTGAACAAGTGTGAGGTGGATGTCGCTTGTACCTGGAGGGGTGTCCAGAATGAAATAATCCAAATCACCCCATAGGGCATCACCTATCAACTGTTTCAAGGCATTGCAAGCCATACCACCTCGCCAAAGGGTAGGTTGGTCAGGATCTACAAAGAAGCCGATGCTCAGCATCTTCACGCCATATTTCTCGATAGGGACAATCAAATCACGCCCCCCTACATTCTCTGCTACGGGACGTGCGTCTTCCACTTGGAACATCTTGGGCACACTGGGACCTGAAATGTCGCAATCCAACAACCCTACACGATGCCCCAGTTTTGCTAATGCGACAGCCAGATTGGCAGCTATTGTGCTTTTGCCCACTCCTCCCTTGC
>DCHV01000049.1:11301-11895 GCA_002314945.1 Prevotellaceae bacterium UBA1743 | reverse complement strand
TTATCTCCACCTCCACATCCTTGCTTACATAGGCATGAATGGCAGCTTCGCACGCTTTTACCATACTTTTCATGAAAGGGTCGGTCGGCTTGTCGAAGATGAGGGTGAAACTTACATGGAGTCCTGCGATGCGTAGATCGTCTTCCACCATCTTCATTTCCACCACGCTCTTTCCTGTACCTGGGTAACGTACTGTGGACAAAGCGTCCATAATCAGTTTGGGATATATTTCCTGTGCCATTTGTGTCTGTTTGTTATTTTGCTGTTTCCTTCCCACTCCTTTTCTGTCGGTTGTAGGATCTGTATTCGTCCAGCGGAATTTCTACGTCGGGTTCTTCTAATGTCCCTTGTGCCGATAGCGGAAAGCAGAGATACTTGATGTCAATGCCCCTACTTCGCCACATTTCCTCATAGTATGTCTGAATAGACCTCGCATCGGCATACAAAGTTGGTTCTTCAGATGAGAAAACTTCTTCGGAATAGAGGTTTCGTGTTTTTACCAAGGGGATGATACCATTGGCCTCCAACAATGCCTCTGTGTAGGTGAAGAGGAAATTCGAGTCGGTCTTCAGATGTATGATTCCCCCATCTTGT
>DCHV01000049.1:0-11257 GCA_002314945.1 Prevotellaceae bacterium UBA1743 | reverse complement strand
TCCAGAAAGAAGGAACTGCTCAACCGTTTTGTGGCCTTTTTCATCTGAGGGTCGCTAAAGGTGAGCCATATTTCACTCACCTCTCCAGGGGCAAAGAAATGGTCAATGAATTCGATATTGGTACGTAGGAATGCCACATTCTTCATCCCTTCCTTCAAGGCTTGCTGTGCCCCTGTCCACATACGGGCTCCTTTGATATCCACCCCTATGTAGTTCTTCTCTGGAAAACACTTCCCTAATCCTACTGTGTATTCTCCCCGCCCGCATCCCAGTTCCAATACGATGGGAACTTCGTTGTGGAAGAAATCCTCATGCCAGCGGCCTTTCAAGGGAAAGTCCTCTTTTTGGATGACTGCAAACGGATATTCTACCACCAAGGGATTTTGCGCCATGTCGGCGAACTTGGCCAATTTGCCTTTTCCCATGGTAGGGGCTATTTGTCGTAACTGAAACTTGTCGTACCGATATTGTGTCCGTCGGCAAAGATGTCCACACGATAGGTACCTGCGCTAAGTGCTTCTGCAACGTCCCAATATACCTGTATGCTCTGCTCTTCACCTGTATATTCGATGTCCTTGCGGATGCTGTATTCCAAATTCCTGTTCTCAAATTGGAATGTGCCACCCTTGCTCAGTACTTCGGCTGTAGGAGTGGTGATGCGGATGTAGAGGGTGCGGATACCAGTGCTGGTGGTGACGTTTCGTGCGATGGTGAACCCAATCACAAACTTCTTCACATCTTTGATTTTCTTGGCTGTCTTGCTTCGCTTGTTGCGACCCTCGGCCCAAATACCAGTAGCGTCCAACTGGCTTGCAATAGCTACCTTGTCAGAGAGTTTCTCGTTTTCGGTACTCAGGTTGGAGATGTGACGTTGTGCTTGTGCATTTTGTGATTTCAGGTTTTCATTGGCGCGTTCCAACTGCTCGTTGGCACGGTTCAGGGAGTCAATCTGAAGAACATAGCTTCTCAATACCTGACGCAAAGTAGCCAACTCCTTTTTCAAGCGCATGATTTCTGCGGCATCGTTGCTCTTTACACGCTTCAGTTCTTCGAGAAGTTCTTCTGTACGTTGTTGTTCCTGTTCCAACTGGGAAATCAACGAGTCGTTGTTGATTTGCGTCTTCATCTCGTTGTATTGCATGGCGAACTGCTCATACTCGTTCTCCATCTCTCGCTTGTCCATCTCGGCAAGTTCCAACATCTGGTCGCTTGTCTTTTTTTGTTGATACAAATGATAAAACAGGAATCCGATGATTCCGCCCAACAATACCATCGCTGTGATGGCCATTGCAATGATTGTCTTTTTGTTCATGACGTATCGTGATTATGAATAATAATAATGCAAAGTTAGGCAAAATTCCCGAGTTTGGGGCTTCTTGGGAAGGAAAAACTTGGTCTTCTCTCCGAAAAACGTTGATATGGTGGGGAAAGTGGAACTTTGGGCAGATTTCTGTTGCTAATATTTTGTGATTCATCATCGAAAGTGTAACTTTGGTGTCTGAAATGCCTTTTAATAGTAAAAATCGAAAGAATATGAAGATAAAAAACGCAATTCTATTGTCATTGTGTTGTATGTGTTTATTCCCCTTGTTGTCAATGCGTGCACAGGAGATACAGGACCTGTATAGCGATACATGGGTGGCTACAGATGGAGTGGGTCGAGTGATGCCCACCAGCGAAGAAGTGGGATTGCTCAAAACGGATAAAGAACGTACCGTAGGCATCTTCTATGTCACATGGCATACCCGGGGTAACCATAACGGGAAGCCCTATATCAGCGATGTGACAAAGATTTTGGCCGAAGATGATAGCTGCCGTTTCGACCAGCATCGTCCAGCATGGAGAGATCAGTCCTTTTTGCATTGGGGCGAACCAGAATATGGCTATTTCCTCAGTGCCGATGAATATGTGTGCCGTCATGATATGTCGATGTTGGCAGATGCGGGTGTGGATGTCCTGATTATGGACGTGACCAACGCAGTCTTCTATTGGGATGAGTGGGACGTGCTTTTCAGTACAATGGAGAAGATGAAGGCCGAGGGGAACAAGGTACCCAAGATGTGTTTCTGGGCATTCAATGGGAATGTGTACAATGTGGTGCAGAAGATTTACGAGGGTTTCTATCGTACTCCGAAATACCAAGACCTATGGTTCTATTGGGATGGAAAACCCCTCTTGCTCTATTGCGCTGATCCTCCTTCCAATGATTTCGATGGGGCGATTAAGAAGGCAACTGGGTATGCAGGATACAGCCCCGAAGTGATGTCTTTCTTCACGCTTCGTAATATGTGGTGGGGGTATAGGGAATGGGGATGTAAACCCTATGTAGGCACCGAGGATAATTGGAGCTTCGGATATGAACTCAATGACGAAGTGGTAAGAGCGAAACGCCCAGAGGAACTGGTTTCGAGACACAATGGACAACCAGAGGAAATGGCAGTTACTCCCGCCCAGCATCCTTGGACGAATACGGGAAAATGCTGGCGCCGTGAGACTTTGCAACCCGAATTGGGTACAGGTGATATGCCCATCAAAGCATACGTCCCTTGGTTGGGGCAGGAGGTGGAACAACCTACCCGATATGGTATCTATTTCCAGGATCGCTGGGATGAAGCTTTGCAGGTGGACCCGCCTTTCATTTATCTCAACGACTGGAACGAGTGGAGTGCAGGACGTTGGCCGGGCAAGGAATTCCTCAATAGGAAGAGTGACCTTGTCTTTATTGACCAATACAATGCTGAGTTTAATCGTACGATAGCCCCAGTCAAGGACAAGGCCTTCGGCGACAACTACTATATGCAGATGGTGCAGAATATCCGCCGATACAAGGGCGTTCGACCTATTCCGCAGAATAGTGGACTTCATTCCTTTAGGGCTGATGGCGATTTTGGGAAATGGGATGCTATCACGACCGTGTATTACGATACGCAGGGGGATGTGACGCATCGCGATGAGGATGGGTATGGCGATTTGCATTATATCAATACATCGGGACGTAACGACATCGTTCAAAGCAAGGTGGCTGTAGGCAAGAAATACGTATCGTTCTATGTGCAGACAGCTGCCGACCTTACTTCTTGGAGCGACCACAACTGGATGCTTCTCTTCATAGATGCTGATCAGGATTCCTCTACTGGTTGGTGTGGCTACGATTATGTGGTGAATCTTCAGGTGTTGGATGATCGACATACTACATTACAAAGGTACGACATGGCAGATGGACAATGGAAACAGGTGACTCAGGTCTCGTATGCCACCGAAGGGAACAAAATGGAGATTCAGATTCCTCGCAAGATTCTTGGCTTGGCGGGGAATACTTTCAGCTTTGATTTCAAGTGGTGTGACAATCCATCATCTTTGGAGGATGCCTTGTCGCTATGTACTGAGGGAGATTCGGCACCTAACAGACGTTTCAACTATCGTTGTATCTGGCATAAATGAAAAACGCCTGTACAAAGAATTTTTTAATTACGAGTTTTCTCCTTTCCTTGATTATTTTCTTTAACTTTGCAGTAGTATATCGCAATAAATAACAAAACAGAATGAAATACACTACACTTTTGGCTCTTTGCATGACGGGTATGTCTGCAATGGCACAGAATCTGACTGACTATGTGAATCCGCTTATTGGGTCGGGAGATCATGGACATGTTTTTGTTGGGGCTAATGTGCCCTTTGGTATGGTCAATGCAGGTCCCACCCAGTTGGAAGAGGGATGGGATTGGTGCTCTGGCTATCATTACGACGGAAAGAAAATCATCGGTTTCGGACAGATGCACCTGAGCGGTACTGGTTGTGGCGACTTGGGTGATGTATGCCTCATGCCTGCATACGGTGATTTGGAACTGAATCGCGAGGGTTTGGCCAGCAGTTACAGTCACGAGCACGAGGTGGCGAAACCTGGATATTATAGTGTCCTCTTGGAACGATTCGGTATTCAGGCAGAAATGACCAGTACCTGTCGTGTGGGTCTTTACCGCTTCACGTTCCCTCGTGGCAGTAACAATGCCCGTATCATCATCGACTTGGAAAATGGTGTGAATGGTGAGACACTCGAAACGCGCGTCGTGCCTCTGGATGAGTGCACCTTGACGGGATATCGTCGTATGAGAGGGTGGGCCGAGGATAAGCGTATCTATTTCTGCATCCGTTTCTCTCAGCCGATCCACAACTGGATGTCGGAGGATATCAACGCACGTTACGGACAAGCCACTTTCGAGATTGCTCCTGGGGAACAGATTTTGGCCAAGGTGGCACTCTCTCCTACCAGTGAGGCCAATGCCATGCTCAATATGAATGTGGAGACGGGACGTGTCTTTGACTTCAATGCCGCCCGTGAACAGGCTACTCAGCAATGGAACGAGCAGTTGGGACGTGTACAGGCTTCTTTCCGTACCGATCGCGAGAAAACCATTTTCTATACCGCTATGTACCATTATATGGTGGCACCTCAGGTATGGTGCGACTGTACGGGGGATTACATGGGATCTGATTTCCAGATTCACCGTGGTGCCGACCATCTCACGCTCACTACATGGAGTCTGTGGGATACGTATCGTGCCGCCCATCCCTTGGCTACTCTTATACTCCAGGATCGTATGCGCGATTATGTCCATACGATGATGGATATCTTCCACCAGTGGGGCGAACTTCCTGTTTGGCACCTTACGAGCAATGAGACCTACACGATGGTGGGCGAACCTGCTGTACCTGTCTTGGCCGACATTATTCTGAAGGGTTTGTGTGAGGAGGAACACATGGAGGATGCCTACAATGCACTCAAGGTGAGTATGCTGCCTACCGAATATGATCCGGATACAAAGTGCCCTCTGCGTGGCAAGGACAACCTTTCCAAATTGGGTTATCTGCCTTACGACGATACGGAGGAGGAAGTAGTCGCCAAGAACTTGGAGTACTATCTGGCCAGTTGGAGCGTGGCTCGTGTGGCTGGTATGCTGGGACACAAGGAAGATAGTGTCAAGTTCTACAATCTGAGTATGAACTACAAGAAACATTGGGACGAGCGTGTCCGTTGTATGCGGGCTCTCGACAAGAAGGGACAGTTCCGCCCCCTTCCCTCCGACTTCAATCCTTCCCATCAGACGAAGGACTATACCGAAGGAAATCCCTGGCACTATAGTTTCCTTGTACCTCACGACGTGAATGGACTTATTGAACTCATGGGAGGGAAGAAGGCCTTTGCAGCCAAGATGGATAGCCTTCTGGCCGCTGACAGCGACTTGGGTGAAGGAGCAGCTGTCGATATCTCGGGACTTATCGGACAATATGCCCATGGCAATGAGCCAAGTCATCACGACCTGTATATGTACAACTATGCCGGGCAACCCGAGAAGACACAGGCTTTGGTACGTAGGGTGATGGACGAACTATATACTGATCAGCCAGCAGGCCTGTGCGGCAACGAGGATGTGGGTCAAATGTCGGCTTGGTATATCATGTCGGCTTTGGGACTTTATCAGGTAGAGCCTTGTGGCGGTATCTATCAGTTGGGTTCTCCTATCGTGGAGGAAGCTACTATCCCCCTTCCCAATGAAAAGAGTTTTGTCATCCGCAGCCATAATGGAAGTGCACAGAATGTGTGCGTAAAGAAATTTGTCCTGAATGGACAGAAACTCAAGACCCCTCAGATTACTCACGAACAGATTATGTCTGGTGGTACGCTGGATGTATATTTCTAAAAACAAGCTCTTCACGATATGAAGTTTGGGAAATCCTTTTTGGGGGTAATAGTACTGGCTTTGTTTGATTCCTCTTGTGGTGTGTCACCTTATTCGGAGGAAGGCTTCCGTCAGCCAGAGACAAAGTGGCACCCTGTTCCTCTTTGGTTCTGGAACAATACGACCGTGTCGGGAGATGTACTGGAGGATAATCTGCAGCACATGATAGAAACGGACGGCTATGGAGGATGTGCTATCCTGCCCTTTGGAGCGAATTTCCAACCTAATTATCTCTCGGAGGAATATTTCACCTTGTATGGTCAGGTGATCGACAAGGCGCGTCAGATGGGTTGCCAACTATCCCTTTACGATGAGTACGGATTCCCCAGTGGCAGTATGGGAGCTTACAATGCCAACGGAGTACCTACCTTCATGAACAACCATCCGGGATGTACCCTCAAGCGGCTGGATAAACAGGAATATGAAGTCTCGAATGACGAACCGTTTGTCTTGGATCTTCGGGATGCTCCAGGAACCTTGATGGCGGTGGTAGCTGTCGATACGGCACTTGGTCATACGGCCAATCTACGTAACTTCATCCACCAGGAACGATTGGAATGGACTCCTTCCGAACAAGGAAAATGGAAAGTGATGACCTTCCGTTGTGTCATCGATGGAGCACCCCTTGTGGATTATTTGGATCCCGAGGCCGTGAAGTTGTTTGTGGAAGATACTCACGAACAATATTATCGGCATTTCCCTAATGCCTTTGGTACGACCATTACATCCACATTCTTCGACGAACCCACACTCTATCGTGCCCATGGTAGGATATGGTCAGAGCGTTTCAACGAGGAGTTTGAGCAGAGATATGGCTATGCGCCCGACACTTTGTACCCAGCCTTGTGGTATGATATGGGTGGTGAGACGGCTCGCCAGCGCAATATGATGTTTGGCTTGCGTGCCCAGTTGTATGCCGAAGGATTCATGCGTGTCTTGGCTGAATGGGCTACTGCTCATCATATCCTCAGTACTGGTCATCAGGATCAGGAGGAAGTGGCCAATACCACCAGCGTGTCGGGTGACCTTATGCTCGATGGGAAATACATGACGATGCCTGGTATAGACAAGATAGGAGGAGCGCGTCCCGCGGAACTCTATTACAAGGTCGTATCCAGTTCGGCTCAGAATTGGGATCATACGGATGTGATGTCCGAGACCTATGGAGCCATGGGTAATCTGCCGATGTCCGAGATGTACCAGATAGCTATCGAACAGTTTACCAAAGGTATCAACAACCTGATTCCTCATGCCGTATGGTACAACGATGAGGATGTTTCGTTTCTTCCCGAACTGTCGTGGCGCAACCCGCTATATCAGCAGGAACTGCCTGCATTCAACACCTTCTTGGCTCGTTTACGGTATATGTTGGCACGCCCCGGTCGCCATATTGCCGACATAGCCGTGCTCTATCCCATTCATACGCTTCAGGCGGGTCATCATCTGGATGGTGAACTGGGTGAGTATGCAGGTGGGGTAGTGGTGCCTGGTACTGATTATCCTCTGGTGACTTCCATCCTCACGGATTCGTTGGGGCGTGACTTTACCTATGTGCATCCCGAGGTGCTCGATGACCGATGTCGGGTGGAGGACGATGGGATGCTCGTTATGCAGAATCCCATCAATACCGAAAACTTCCATGTGATTCTGTTGCCGGGAGTAAAAGTCATTACGTCCGCCAACTTGCATAAGATAGCACAGGCCTGTGAGAAAGGTGCTACCGTTATCTTTACGACGCAAATACCATCTCTGTCGGCTGACGATAGTGCTACGAACGAGGAAATACAATCGCTTGTAGCACAAATGCTTCAGCGCGAGAATGCCTTTTTTGTGGAAAATCCCACTCCGAAGGCACTGCAGGAATGCCTGTCGGAAGATACTCATATCCCGGATGTGGCCTTCTCGACGACCGACCATCCCTTCAATTATATCCACAAGGAGGTTCAGGGTGCTCAGGTCTATTATTTTGGAAATATCGACTCTACTCCTGCTACATGCAACATCCAGTTGAGGCATTCCATGCAGGATGCATGGCTGATGGATCCTCATTCGGGTTCTGTAGCGAAGATGGAATTGTGCAAAAACGATGGCACGACCTCCTTCCTGCTTCATCTGGAGCCTTCGCAATCGTTGTTCTTGGTGGAAGAAAAAGGATTGAAATAACACAAACAAAACAGAATATGAAGAAAATTCTTTTATCATTGATGATGGGCTTGCCCCTCTCAAATTATGCTTCCACGATGTGGTATGACGAGATGCCCGAACCTGCCAAGAAGAAGGAACAGGTTGCTGTGCAGAGTACGATCAAGGACCTCCGTCCAGTCGAGTCGGAAAGGCTCTTCAAGAGTGATGCCATCGAGCGGCAGATAGCCTCTCTCAGGGATAAACTCACGGCTGTTGATCCCAAGCTTTTCTGGATGTTCCAAAACTGTCTGCCCAACACCCTCGATACTACCGTGCATTACTCCAAGACAGCGGATGGTGATGACGATACCTTTGTCTATACAGGTGATATCCACGCTATGTGGCTTCGCGATAGTGCCGCACAGGTATGGCCTTATCTTCGGTATATGAAGGAGGATGACGCTATGAGACATCTTATTCGGGGTGTGGTGCGTCGTCAGTTGGCTTGCATCCTCATCGACCCCTATGCCAATGCGTTCAATATGGGTCCTACGGGTGGCGAATGGGCTTCCGACGAGACAGATATGAAGAAGGAACTCCATGAACGCAAATACGAGATAGATTCCCTGTGCTACCCCATACGTCTGGCATACGCATACTGGCAACTTACGGGTGATGATTCCATCTTCGACGAGCGTTGGTTGAAGGCTATTCGACTGATTGTCGATACATTCCGTGAGCAGCAGAACTGGAACGGCACCAAGACCGCCTATCATTTCCGTCGTGTTACCGAGGCAATGCACGACACCAGGAGCAACAACGGATATGGTCATCCGGGTAAGGCCTGCGGGCTTATAGCCAGTGCCTTCCGCCCCTCCGACGATTGTACCATCTTCCCCTATCTTGTACCAAGCAATTTCTTTGCTGTGAGCGTATTGCGCAAGGCTGCAACCATTCTGCGCGAGGTAAACAAGGAGAACGTCATGGCGGGTGAGTGCGAGCAGATGGCTACTCAGGTGGATCAGGCACTCCAGAAGTATGCCGTGGTAGAGCATCCTCAGTATGGCAAGATATATGCTTTCGAGGTGGATGGTTTTGGCAGCACCCTTCTTATGGATGATAGCAACGCTCCGAGCCTCCTGTGCCTCCCTTATCTCACCGATGTCAGGATGGACGATCCTATCTATCAGAATACACGCAAGTTCGTGTGGAGCGAGGATAACCCCTATTTCTTCCGTGGCAAGGCAGGAGAGGGTATTGGCGGCCCTCATTGTGGCTTGGACAAGCCTTGGCCGATGAGTCTCGTGATGAAGGCTCTCACGACCGAGGACCGTGCCGAACAGGAATGGTGTCTCCGGGAGATTCTCAAGACCGATGGCGATACAGGCTTCATGCACGAATCCTTCAACAAGGATGATGCCAAGGACTTCACCCGTGCATGGTTTGCATGGGCAAATACCTTGTTGGGTGAACTGATTCTGAAGATGTACGCTGACTGAATTCCTACTTCGAGCCGAGCCAAGTCATGCGATACCACAATTCCTCGAGGGGGCCTCGTTTGTGATGGGTCGTCCAGTAGCGGCAGAAGAAATGAAGCACTATGAGGAAGAGGATAGCCAGCACGAAACTGTACGAGTGTCGGCAAACTGTATGGAGATTCAATCCCCAATTATAGAAGAGGAAACCTCCCACTATCGATTGTAGGAGATAGTCGGAAAGACTCATTTTTCCTATATATCTCAATCCGTCAAGGGCTTTCGATGCACGTGTACGGTAATACAGGAGCGTGATGCCTGACACATATATCATGGTCATGGCGAGGTTTCTCCATGCATTCAGTTGTATGTCAAGGCTGTTTGCTACAGCGGGATTTAGATTCTCCGGCTGATGGAAAAGTGCTACCTGCATCACGGCAAAAGCGAATACAGAAACTGCCAGAATCCTTTCCCAGGTTTTCAGATGCCCATCCTCGTCGAGGAACAGACGCTTGCGACCAATAAGCATACCGATGGTGAACATCAGCAGCGTCTGAGTCAGGCGACCGTGTGCAATGGCCCATCCGAAGTTGATTTGTAACCCGTTCAGTAGATTAACCCTTGCTACATCCCAGAAACTCCCTTCGAGGCACGCCTGATGGCAGGCACCCCAGCTCTCGCTGATGTCGATGTCCATCGGTGCTGTTGTCGGGTCAATCAACCCCATTATCATATACACCACCTCGATGGGTTGAATGGCCATGAGTAGAATGACGGCCCAAAGTACTCGGTCGGAAGCTTTGACCATGGGAATCAGCAACAGACCTATCACGGCATACGTACAGAGAATATCACCATTGAAGAACACAAGGTCGAGCAACCCCCAGAGGAAGAGCAACACCATACGCCATGCAAAACGGGGACGGAAGTCGTATCCCTTCTTCTCCTGGTTGTTGTGCATGATGTAGCAACTGAGGCCGAAGAGCAAGGCAAAGATGGCGTACATCTTGCTTGCACCCAGATAGAACACGGTGTCCCACAGTCCTTGGTCAAATGCTGTGGGTTCGGGGAAACTGTAGAAATTGAGGTGCTCGAGAAAATGGATGATGATAATGCCTATGACAGCAAACCCCCGAAGACTATCCACTACACCAATACGAGTTGTTTTCATGGTTGCAAAAGTAATGAAAATTGTACAAAAAATAGTTAAATACATATAGATTTATGCAATGTGAACATCGATAATGTCATATCTTTGCGTCACAATGGATGTTTTATTCCCCTATTTATGAAACAATCGACAGAAACTCACAAGCATTCTCTGCAGAATTTGGTGGATCACCTTCTGCTTCTTTTCGTAGTCCTCACGGCCGTATCAGGTCAGATATTGGATGGCGTTGTGGAGCATCAGCAACAGTCGGGACACAGTATCTGGCTAAGTACCCATATCAGCCTTGTCTTAGTCTTTACCACCCTCGCTCTCATTCATTTCAAGCACCATTGGGGATGGTTCCGAACCCTGCCTCGCAATCTGAAAGCAAGAAAGAAGGACTCCCTGTTCTTGCTCCTGACTCTCATTACACTTCTTGTATCAGGCGTGTTTGTAACCATCAGCAAGACGCATGTATCAGGCTTCACACATGCCGTTTCTGGTTATCTTTGCCTCATCGTCGGTGTCTACCATTTCTGTGTGAGGCATATTCGGAGGTAGAGTCTTTTACCCAGCAGGGTTCAACATGATATTTCGCAAGCATACAGGAAGAATACCGTGGCCATAACGTATTCCTTATCGCTGACTTATATCTGCCTTATGTGTGCGTTGTAAAGGTATGCAGATATTCCCACCCCTGTATCACTTGTAACAAACTCCCGCCCATTCTGTAACAAAGTAGTTGCTGCGAGGAGTTGAGGAAGCTATCG
>DCHV01000081.1 GCA_002314945.1 Prevotellaceae bacterium UBA1743 | reverse complement strand
CGAACTTGTGACAAAATTATTGTGTACCCTTTATAACTTTTGTCACAACTTTATATTATTTTCGTGACAAAGTGAATCATAGGGGCAGATCCCTCGTACCCCTCCTTCAGAATCCCTGATGAGTCGAGCGGATAACCTTGCTGCCTTTCTTCACTATCACGCCCTTGTGGTTCTCTCCCACCCTCTGTCCTGCCAGATTGTAGGAATCACTCTCTGGGCTGGAGGAGGTGGTGGGGGCTACTATTCCTGTGGGCGCTGAAGTAAAGTCGATGACGACTGTCTGACCTTGTTGACATGGTATCTGGTACGAACCATCCTCCTGTGCCACGGGAGTTACTTCCTGGCCATCTACCGTTACTTTCACATCGGCAATCTTCTTTGTTCCTTGGCCATTACGGACACGCAATTCAGCACCCTTGTTGCTGACAATGGTGGCAAGTGTGGGGGTGTTCTTTTCCCAATCGATGCTGACCGTGAAGTTGCCCTCGGCCTTCAGTTCCCTGACGGAACCACTTACCCATGCGGTCGGCAGGGCTGGCAGCAAGGTAATACCATTGTATGACTGGAGCAGCATCTCGTTGACACCTGCACTCACGCCATAATTGCCGTCAATCTGGAAGGGAGCATGAGCATCAAACAGATTGTAGTAACATCCACCTGCACCTGCCATTTCGATGCTGTATGATGTGGTGTGCTGCAGGGCGTTGCTGAGTATCTGACGTGCGTGATTGCCATCCAGGGCACGTGCCCACAGATTGGTCTTCCATCCCATGGACCAACCTGTTGCTGTATTGCCACGGAGTTCCAGGGACTTGACAGCAGCCTTGTAGATGACCTTGTCCTGAGCCGTGGTTGCATAGGCATTGACAAGATTCAGCGGATAGAGACACATCAGATGAGAGAGGTGACGATGGTTGTTCCATGACGACTGTGTGTTCTGGTTTGTGTACTTCCATTCGCGCAACAGGGTGACACGTGAGCCCTGATAGGTGAAAGTCTCGGTTCTCAGGCCCGAATCCAGTTTGCCGTAGAATTCCTTCAGTTCGTTCATGTCATTCTCGTCAGCTCCACTTTCCGTGCCTAACACCTCGTATGCCTGGATGGTCTCGTAGCAAGCCTCGCGAGCCAACTGCTGAGCAAAGGCAGTACCATTCTCGCTCGAAGGACCATGCTCGGGGCTGTACTCCTTGGGAATCTCGTAGGTGCCATCGGTTGCCTTCTGTGCAATATCTATCAGGAACTGACATCCGCTGAGCATGACTGGGAATGCCTCGCGCAGGAAGTCTTTGTCCAGCGTGTATTTGTAGTGCTGCCACAGGTGTGTGATATACCATGCACCCAAGGTCTTGAGGTCATTGCCTGCCCAACTGCTGAGGCCGCCCAACATATCCGTCTCGGTAGTAGTGGTCCAGCCACGTACATCACCCTTTCCTACGGTTGCACTCGCTATCTTGTCGGCCACACTGGCGAAGTTGCCACCCGGCTTTGCCATCTCCATAATCCAGCGAAGGAACGGCATGTGCATGTCGCTGAGGTTTCCTGCCTCGGCAGGCCAGTAGTTCATCTGTACGTTTACGTCGGCATGAATATCACAATGCCAGAAACTGGAGTTGGAACGATCGTTCCATATACCCTGCAAATTGCTTGGTCCCTGGACAGAAAGGTCGGCATTGGCAGCCACCAAGAGATAGCGGCCATACAGCCAGTAGAGTTGTTCGAGGAACAAGCCGTCATCGCTCTTCTTGTTCATGTCCGACTTGTTATAAAACTTGATCAGTTCCTCGGTCGTCAGTTCACTTGGACTTGAAACCAGTGTGAGGGCTGTCTTGCCCATCAGTTCCTGATGCTTCTCCACGGCAGCCTGGCATACTGTGGAAAAGTCCTTCCCTGCCACTGCCTTGATACGGTTCTGAACCTCGGTCTGTACTGCAGCCAATGTCCCTCGGATGCGACTTGTCTGTGTAGGGTCGAAGTTTGTTGCAGCACACACATAGACTGTTGCGTATGTGGCATCGGAAACACGTACGCCTGCACCAGTAGTCTCTATGGTACCATCACTGATTACCTGGAAGCGGGTGGCCGAGCTTACGGTCTCTGGCTTGGAGGTGTATTCGGCACCACCCTCGGCATACGTCACCTTGCTGGCATTTATCTTGCCATCCGGCACAAAGTAGAAACGAAGTTTCAGTTTCTTCCCTCCATTGACTGTATAGTGGGCAGCAATACAACGATCGGGCAGCGAAGCAACGTACTGACGCTCGTACTGGGTATCGGCACCTGCATAACGGACGCCACCCATACCCTTTTCGATATCCAACCAGCGCTGGTAGTTCAGGACAGGTACCGTCTCGTCCCCGACCGAGAAATCGCCACTCTCGTCCTCGACAAACAACGAACCCATATTCTGGTAATAACCATGATTGTTGTAGCCATAATGGGTAGGCGAACCGCTCCAGAGCGTCTTTTCGTTCAGCTGAATCTCGTCCACCTTGATGCCACCACGGAAGGTGGCACCCACCTGACCATTGCCTATTGGCAGAGCGTATTCCATCCAGGTATCCGAAACGCCCGTCTTGCCCGCAGGGGTATCGTACCACAGAGAGTGCATACTGATATCCACGGGACGCTTGCCTGGCTCGACCGTGTTGTATTCGGCATAGAATACATCGGGATATGCGGCAGGATCAACCTCCCGGAGATAGAAGATACTGCCGTTGTCCCCAGCAACCTGACTGGCACCCACACCATCCCACAGAGCGAGGAAGCCCCTACGATTGTTCAGCCAGCTGGTAGAACCATTTATATTGATGTTGCTGTTGCCTCCATTGAACTTGAATGTACCCCCATACGTGGTGTTGTAGCCGTTGTCGTCATAGGGGTTGACAGTGGTACGAGCATTCTCTCCATCACCCACTGTACCCATCAGCAATGCCTTGCCTGTCGAATAGTTGTAGATATGGTACTTGCCATTGGAGACCTTCTCGAACGCCCACAGGCCCTTGTTGTCGCGTGGCTGGTTGCTGTTTGTGACAGTCATCGCACCACCACTCAGGTACTCGGGATTCAAACTGATATAGCCTCCGCCACCGGCATTCTGCATGGTGTAGTATTTGGTCGCAGCATCCTCGTAACTCACATAGATTGTATGCTGGTACAAGTATGCCTGGCCACGAAGTCCCGAGATGGCTATTGCCTTGCAATCGGAAGTCCTCGGTTTCTTTTCCAAATCAAAGGATTGTCCGTCCCTGTACGTCACACCTGCTATCTCGACACCTGCCGAGGTGTCTGTTGTACCCACCACCCGAATGGTGTAGGTATTGCTTGGAGCAGCAACCTCCTCGATGTAATACTGGTTTCCAGGGTCCTTGGTGGACCAGTTGTTAATCACCAGACCTGTATTCGTCTGGTTAGCCGCCTGCAGATTGAAGTACAAGCCTGACAGTTGGAACATCCATGGGTAAGAGGAGTTATGACTTTGGGTAATCGTCAACTCGGTACCCGGAGCGTCACTATATGCACCTGCTGCCGTCACGTACTTTTCCGCACCACAGCTGTACAGATAGTACTTGTTGTTCTGCTGAATAATCTGGAACTGCTGGTTTACGTCCGTCTGGCTCTGTGCAGGAGCCTTGAATCCCTTTCCATTACTACCACAAATCTGGCTCTGAGAAGCATCATACAGCAGGAAGCCACGCTGGCAGACGATATTATATACCTTGCCATTGTCCAACTGAGACAGGTCAACGACACGTCCCTCAGGTGCAGAGACCTTGACAAGGATAGAAGCAGTCAGATGACCACCATCGTTGGACTTTGCCGTAATGGTACACTCACCTACCTTGACTGCTGTAATCACTCCATTCTGAACAGTAGCCACATTGGTATCGCTACTTGTCCATGTCAGGGCACGGTTTGTGGCGTTCTCGGGAGTATAGATGACAGAAACGCTATGTGTCTTGCCTATCTCTAATTTTAGGGTTTCCGCCTCGGAGAAAGCAATGTCCGTCAACTTAATCTCCTCGAAATCCTCGGCATTGACACCATCGAACATAAACACGCTGGAACCTGGCAAAGTGACGGTAATACGATCATCGATGTTGTACTGCTTCCCTATCTGGAGACCACTCAGAACTGCCTGATCTGACCACGGACAAGTCAGCACCATCATCCCACCCTGGGATGCAGGAATATCCAGCACCTCCCTCAGGGTGAATGCAAACTGCTTGCTGCCATTTGTGCCATTGCGAAGAGTAAGTATTGATTTCCTGCCATTCCAGGCAGCCCATCCATAGATGTTCTGTGTGCCATTGTTGTACGGGTCACCTCCTACCCAATGTACATCTGGCAGAACATCGGCACGCTCCTTCTGCCAAACAATCAGGTCGGCCAGATCGTCCCACAACCTGCCCCCATTGATGCTGTTCATCAACCTGTAGTCGGCATACACCTCCACCATGCCATCACCACAACCAAAGGCACAACGCAACTCGTTGAGAATATTCTTGTAGTTGCGGTTGGTGGAACCCGCATTACCCAATTCTCCCCCACCTCCGTGCTCGGTAAGAATAAAGCCATGGAACATCATCGAGTTGATAGGACATAAGGGTGAGCCCTTGACGAAAATATCATGCACCATATCATCGCGATAAGTAATCCAGTTCTCACGGTCATTGGAATTGTTTCCACGCTCGTAGTAATCGGCATCCTGTCGCCATGTGGCATCGGAATAGTGGAACCACATAGGGCTGGACCATGTACCTACTGTCGTATTGAAGAAGATATCCTCTCTCAACTGAGTACGAATCTTGTGCTCCATGGAAATGATACCCTCGGCTGCCTCGTGCTGACCATCCTTGGGACCGTATGCAGTACCCAGGTCGCTGATTCCATCGAACTTGAAGTAACGGAAGTCATAGCCATTATCCTTGACCAACATCTTGGCAGCTTTCCAGAAAGCATCGTAATACGATTCGTTGCTCAGCAACATCTGCTCGCCCTTCTTTGTCCAGTATTCCCTGCGATACTGACCACTTGCGCCATATCCGCCTACAGGGCCCAGCCATGCTCCAATGCCACAGCCCATCTCCCTGGCAATGGCATCTACCTCACTGAAGCCATTGGGGAAGTTTGGCGAGAAGGTCCAGGGACCATAGAAGTCCCATCCATCATCCCATACAAAGGAGTGAATGCTCACTCCTCGCTTGTCGTACATCTTTTCCTTCCACTGCTTCATCACATCCACACAATCCTCGATGTGCATGTTCGATGTATAGTTCCTGTCGTTGTTGCGATTGATATTCAGTTCGTACCAACTATTGTACATCGGTACGCAACGCCAGGGAACAGCACGCTCACGCTCGCTATATGCAAGGAACGAACGACGAGCCTGTCCCTCGGCAACCAAACCGACTACAGAACTTACCTCCCAGGGGTCGTTCACCTTCAGTTTGGCATCCCTCAGCCACTGCCCCTTGATGATAGTCACCTGTGGCTTTCCGCCACCCGTGACAGCCTCTATCTCTTTGGCTGTAGCGACAGTTATGCTTGGTGAGAAAGTAATCGAGCCACTTGATGTAATCGTCTCACCCTGCGACATATTGTCGTAATCGCGCAACGAGATAAAGTAGCGCACCATGTAAGTGCCGGCCTGCACACCTTTCAGGGTATATATGTTGTTTGCCTTTTTTCCACCCGTATATCCCAGATGATAGTCGCTGGCCACAACCGCACCTGTAGCATCCACGATGTCCACACCACAGATATTCAGTTTGTGAGTACCGGATGTGTACTGGAATGTCACACGATAATCGCTATCAGAACCGAATTTCAGCCAACCTCTCTTACCTACCACGGTGGCAGCAGTCAGATTTGTATTCACAGACTTCACTCCATCGGGAAGTTCATCGCCAGGAGTCCAGTCAAAGTAATCCTGAGTCCATGCGTTGTAGTGACTGAATGGTTCGGCTGCACTGGCATCACCATTTACACTATTCAGTCCCATGGGGGTCTCCAGTCCCGCAAAAATCTTGTCGCTAAGCAGGATGGCGCCCCGAGTAGTGTTACCATTCACCTTGGGCACAGAACCAGCCTTTGTGGTATTTATCTTGTACTCCATCGGAGTGATGGTGCTCATCTTCACGTCCTTGTCGGTATGCAGTTCCATCTCGGTACGCAGATAGTGAGAACCATCACGCAATACAGCCTTCCAGTCCACAGTCACCCGGGCACCACCATAGGTAGTCGTAAACTGTGCCTTGATAGCCTTGCCTGCAAAATGCTTTGCTCCATTGATAGCATCCGGATTTTCACTGTATGACTCGGTTGTCACCTCACCCATCGTCATGTCACTGGCCTTTACTACGGTGGTTCCTGTGCCAAACGATATTGTGAACAACTCGGTACCGGCTTCCAGATTCATGGCCTCGCAACCGCCAAACAGCAGTTTGCCATTCTCTTTCCTGAACGTTGCGCTCAACAATTCATTACTCAGTGTCCACTCGCCATCAGCCTCCTGCAGATGGGCAACACCAACCTCGGTCTGTTGCTGAGGATACACTCTGGGTTGATACTTCACCTGAGCATCAGCAATCAGGGCTGAACTCATCATAAGGATGGCAATCGCACCATTCTTTATAGTATTCATGTGAATCATAGAACGTATTTATTTCATTACATTGCCGAGGAGACCAACGATGAAGCATTCCACCATCGGAGTATTCGGTCATATCAACAGGACAGAGTGGAAGGCTCTACTTGACAAGGCGCTTGCGTCCGTTGATGATGTAGATTCCAGGCTGTAGGTTTTCGTTGGAAGGGATGCGCTGTCCTGCCAGGTTCCAGATGGCATCATCTGCCTTGCTATTCCCTGATGTGGGTAGTAGTATGCCATCGGGATTGATGATGGGTTCGAATATCCATGCGACATGATAGGCATTGGTCTTGTCGGGATACAGATAACTCCCTGCGGTGAGAGCATCCAGTCCCACGAATTTGTCGGGATGATACACACAGGTGAGTGAATAGGTCCCATCGCCCAGGTTATTGACCTTGAAGCGGAAGCGAGCATTGTCGGTAAAGTTCTTGGTGGCAATCATGTCCCAGGTGTTGTTTTTTCCGAGAGCCATGTAAAAGCCATTCTCGCTGCAGATGTAGTATTGGCCTACCGTTTCGGTGGGAATGAAGTGTATGCTCTGGTACTTGCTGGTCTCTCTCTTCTTCTGTATGCGCACTACAGAGCCACTCAGGTCGAGCCAGAATTTCGAGTCCACATTCATCAATCGGAAGTATTGCGATTCGTCACAGGCATCAAAATCCACGGTACCGGGACGCACCACCTGCCAGAGTGCTGAATATGCTTTTCTCAAAGCGGCATGAGCCTCGTTGAGAGCCTCGATGGTGACACCCGCCTTGTTGACGCTCTTGGCATTGTTCATGGCTGTCTGTGCTGCTGTTCGCTCGGCACAGTCACCCGCCTCATCAATAAGGGTCTTTGTCTTGTTGCACAACTGTGTGACCGCATCACGAAGAGAGGTCACCTCGGCACTCTGCACCTCCTCGATGTACCAGTTGGTGGCACTGGTGTCCCCCCACCCTACAACCTTGTAGCTGTCGTTGGATGCAGAGTGCAGACCTGTATTGCCGCCCTTGGTGGAGATGATGGCAAAGGTTCCATTGTCCTTTGCCGTGAAGACGAACTGCAGTCCGTCTGCCTCGTTGGTGCTGTTGCAGGTTGCCTGGGTACTGGTGGAGATGGCATTGATATACTTGCCTGCTGCCGTGGAGATACGATAGGTGTTCTTGCTTCCTGTCTCATGCATGATCCACCAGAGGTTGCCGTCTGTCTTGGAGGTAGAGACCTTCGTGGCCACCTTGTTGGAGGCAAAGCTCATGTAGCGGGAGGAATATGCATAGTTGCGCAACATGTAGCAGGCACCTGGCACGATGGCAGTACGTGTAGTGGCATCACCTTCGAGACGGGTAATCTCGTCACGCAACTGTTCATTCAATGTTCCGTACTGCGAACCATCATTGTCTGCAATGGTCTTCTCGGCTTTCTCCACAAGACCCTTGAGCGTCTCAAGGGCTGAAGTGAGGTAAAAGCCTGGATGAGTACCCTCAGGATCCTCCAGCTTAAGCAAAGCCTTGGCTTCTGTGATGGCCTTTTTGATCATCGTTGTGCTGGCTTGACCTGCATCAAAGCCTGTTATCTCCTGAGTGGCCTGCTTGCTGCCTATGGCCAGGATAGTGATGTCACCACCGTCATAATCAGCAGGAAGGGTAATGGTGTTGGCATTGGAGAAAGCCAGAAGGTTGCCATCGGCATCATAGACCATAAAGCCTACCGCTCCCGTACCATTGGCAAAGGTCAACTTCGAACCACTCTGTGTAAGTGTATAGCCGCTGGGTACCGTTCCCTCTCCCTCGTATTCGGGATAGCATCCAGTATTGTACCCTAAGGTGGCGGTAGGATGTTCGCCATGGTCCTTCTTTGTGCCAGTACCTCCCTCGGACTTGTAGAGGCCGCTGACGGGCACATCTTGCGAACGGTCATCAATAAAGAGCAATGAACGGTTCACTGGGAGATTACGTTGTTTGACACGACGGATAGAGGCATCAATATTGCTTTGGGTACTGGTGACATAGTAGTTGGAGTAGTCACCTACGAGAAGCAGGTTCATAGGCTCGAAGAAGCCGTAGGCACGGAAGAAGTCCGTAAGGTCTTCACCGGCCGCAATGCAGCACTTCTCATAGAGCTTCAGGTGCATGTTCTGACCCAGTACAGGATTGCTGGTGCTATTGGGTGAGCCCCATGTGAAGCCATCCTTGCGCAAGGCCTCGAACAGTCTGGGGAAGAAGGTGATATCGTTCTTGGCCGCATGATAGTAGAGGAACAGGTGGTAGTACATGCGGGTTTGGCTCCAGATGTCGTAGTTGTACCATGGAGTGTGCTCGGCATAGTAATTGGTAACGTCAAGGTTGGTGGTTCCACGGCTGTCGCCATATCCAGCCAAGAAATTCACCACATTGGAAAACAGGTTGTTGGTGACCTCGGTACCCCCAGGCATATTGAAACACCCCTGATTGGTGTGTCCTATTTCGTGGGCAGGTCCCCAGGAAGAGCAGGCGCCTCCGTACAACAGGCTCTGTTTGGCCAACATACCCGACCAAGTATCACGCTGATAGTGTGTTCGCCATGAGGTAGCATCCATATAACCGGTATTGTCAGCCCATGCCAGATGGTAACTGTTGTAGTACTCGGGATAGACAATCTTACTGATTCCTTCGGCACTGATATATTCGTTGGTGACAGCATCATCACGGTCCCATCGAAGTCCCAAGAGAGAGATTTCCCACTTCGTAACACAATCCCATGCATCAATTCCTCCGTCAATGGTGTTGGCCTTGGCATACTTGGTGAAATCCTGAGTGTAGATATCGAGCAATGTGAAACGGCCCTTGAGTTGGATCATCTCATGTTTGTGGTTCTTGACAAGCCAGTTGAACACCTCGGCACCTGCACCCATCTCGTAGAATCCATCGACAGTTCCCCCTTCGATATGAATCTTCATATCCGGGAACTGGGACACTGGGAGGTAGGAGCCCTCGTTGTAGGTGTTGGCACTGTACATCAGGCAGAACCAATTGCCATCGACAGTAACAGGCACCATATTGAGTCCCTTGTGGAGTCTGGTACCGGTATTGGGTGCATTGAGATAGCCCAGTCCGCAGGGAGTGAGGTAGAGGCTGGCTCCAGCAGGTATGTCACTATCGACCATGACATAGAGGATTTCGCGATTGGCAGCAATAATACCAGTGGGGTTCTTCATGTTTGTCTGAGGACTCTGGCGTGTCCAGGAAGTCCATTCATTGGCACTGGCACAAACCTCATAGTCACGGATGCGGAACATCTTCTCGCATTGTGCCCAGCTGTCGTTCTTCACCTTGAGCGTCATCTGCTGAAGGGCATCGGAGAGACCAGCCTCTGTCATCTGTGCCGTCAGGTCAGCATCCGACATGCCTGCATAATCAGCCTTGAGCACTGTACAGGCACGATCCTCGAAGAACGTCTGCAAAGCCTTGTCATTGGCTGACTCTTTGTTCACTTGTCCCACGAAAGCATCGTAGGCAGCCCGTGCTGCTTCCAGGTCAACACCTTCGACATGAGTGAAGTAGAAGGTATTGGCAGCCGCCTCGGGAGTATTCCATCCCACCAACCAATAACTCTGACTGCTGGCACAATGGGCAGGCATCGAGCCTGTGATGGTCCAACCCTTGGCATCGTATGAAGCAGTGGCAATGGTGAGGAAGTTGGCCGATGTAGCAGTAGTCATCTGCTGGGAGGTGTTGATACTGCTGCTCATGTAATGTCCGGAAAAAACATTCTGAAGAGAGTATTTGTTACCCGAAGATTTCGTTACAATCCAGAGTTGCTCCCAGTCGGAGGCAGAATTACCTACCGTGGATGTCGTGGTGATTTTATTGTTCAGGTAATCTTCGGTAACAGCACGGTCATAGGCCGCATTGACAATGCGATAGACAAGTCCACTCTCGAGTGTATCAGCACAAAGGGAGGCAGGCAAGGATAGCATACACAATGCAACAAGTGATGCCATCAGGAGAAAATGGGAAGTTATTCTTTTCATCTTTGTAACAGGTTTAATTGAACTCTATTCTCTCAGAACCATCAGAACTATCAGTGTCTGTAAACACCAAACTCGGCAATCTTCACATCCCCCTCAAAACGGGTGATGGTGATGCGGACCGCTTCGGCATGTACGGGGGCGAAGGTATGCTGCTTGACACGACAGGGGGTGGGAGACTTTCCGGCATGGATGACATTCCACTTGCCTTTCGACAGATACTCCAACCGATATTCCTTGATAACATCGGCTTCCTCCTCCACAAAGGTCACCTTGTCGATGAGTTCCTTGCTATCAATCTCCACCTGCCACCAAGGCTGCTCGACAGTGGAATGGGAAATCCAAGAAGAGGAAAAATTGTCATCCACGACATAGTCGCCTATGCTACCGTCCCAACTCCAAGAAAATTCCGTAGAACGGAACTTGGCGATGTTGTGCTGGATGATGGGGGCTTCGCAGGGAGGAAGTTCAGCCACACGGCCGTCGTTGTTCCACATCGAACCGATACGTTTCAGGGCTGCCACGGCATTGTCATCCATTAGGCCATCGCGATTGGGAGCCACATTGAGGATGAAATTGCAATAAGCTTTGTTGTAGGGGATGATGTTGCTGTTTACCAGCCACTCCACATCCTTCAGTTCGTCGGTGGGCATACTTTCCTTCCAGAACCATGTACGTTGGAGGCTCAGGCAAGCCAGGGCAGGCAGAGAGTTTTCAGAGGTAGAGATCTGCTGACCGGCTCCTTGCTCATACGACTTGATGTCGGTGTAGAACAAGGCCTCTCGGGGGTACTTGGCGGCATTGAGATCCATGAGGAGACAGTTGGGCTGCAGTTCCTTCACCAGCTGATAGATTTCCTGGAAAGGCACATCATCGTAACTGATGCGCGACCAGGGTGCATCCCATCCATCGATGATGAGGGCGGTAACATCGCCATAGGAGGTAAGGAGTTCGCGCAACTGGGCCTTCACAAGTTCCACTTTATCCTCGCTAATATGCCCCGGGCGTAACCGGTGATGGGTGTCGAGGATGCTGTAATACAACATCACCTCCAACCCTTCTGCCCGGAAGGCATCGACATACTCGCGCACCACATCCCGATGGAGTGGCGAGCGCATACTGTTGTAATCGGTCGTCTTCGTGTCCCAGATGCAGAAGCCGCTGTGATGCTTGGTGGTGAGGCAGCCGTAGCTCATGTGCGCGTCTTTTGCGGCACGTGCCCACTGACGGCAGTCGAGGCGTACAGGGTTGAACTCTTCGACAGGCATATCCGGATCAGGCCAGTCTTCGATAGAGAAGGTGGGAATGTTGAAATGAATGAACATGCCGAAGCGAAGATCCACAAAGTGCTGCTGCAGTTCATGAAGGGATTTTTCGGTTTTTTCCACTGCCAGAGCAGGAAGAGTGGCTACAACAAGAAGGAGCCAAAGGGGTAGAAAGTGCTTACTCATATTAGTTGCTTGATTATCTATTATTGGACTATTGTAGGTGCAAAGATAGACAAATTTTTCTTTCACGCGCGCAAACCTCAGACTTTTTTTTAGATACGGAAATTTCAATCCATGAATCAGGCTAATTGAGAAAAACGATGACACGGATGAAAATAGGGACGAATAAGTTTGGGCATTTTGCCAAATGTCTCTATATTTGCAATATATAAAAATATGCGGTAGGATGCGAGTGTCAATGATTCTGAATCACAATTCAACAACAATTCTTCTCATGCTGCTTTCCTGTTCGTGGGCAGAAGCCATGAATCACAGGCAGAAGCCTATTACCGATACACAGGAATCCGGAATAACCTTTGAGACCTTCACGGGTTCTGAAGCAGTGAAGCAGGTGGACGTGCCGAGAATAAGTGGAATGCCTCAGATTCCCGACACCTACAAGATGATGGATTGGAAGGAGAGAGCTGAGCGCTATGATGCCTATGTCTTCGACTGGGACCGCAATGACGATGTGGGGCCACTCATCTGGTCTGACACAACAGACTGTAATGGACTTTCTGACGGATTCGGTCTGTTCACGACCGTGGGTGACATACGCCAAATCTCCCGCAGTGGGGCATGTCACGAGGCAATAAACTGTATGGCTTCCGTGATGGGAGGTGGACTGATGGGCATAGACAAGACCAACCAAGACGGTCGCAACTATGCGCGTATGGTACAGAAATACTTTGCCAGAGACAATGGCTGGAACATCTTCCTGAACAGTACCATGCGAAATGCTGCCGACTGGTGGTACAACGTACTCCCGAACCTCCTATGGCTCGGTGTATATGACATTTTTCCCGATGTGGCAGAGGCTCGCGATATCCTGCACACTGTAGCAGACCAACATGCCGAATCCGACTCTGTCATGGGGAACTGCTATGATTACTCGTACTTCGACTTTTCCCGTATGCTACCCTACAATGAAAAGGGCATCATGCAGCAGGATGTAGCAGGAGGATATTCGTACATACTTCTGAACGCCTATCGCGAATTCGGTGAGCAGAAGTATCTCGACCATGCGATCAATGCCATGGAAGTGTTCAATTCCCAGAAAGAGAGCCGCCTGTACGAGATCATCATGCCGTTCGGCATCTATGCAGCGGCATACCTGAATGCAGCATACGGGAAGGAATATGACCTACAGAAGATGCTCGATTGGAACTTCGACGGATGCATGGCAGAATCGGGACGCTATGGTTGGGGCGTAATCTCTGAGAAATGGGGCGACTATGATGTCTATGGGCTCCAAGGGAGCATAACAGATGGTGGAGGCTATGCTTTCCTAATGAACAGTTTCGAGATGGCTTGGCCCCTCGTCCCTATGGTCAAATATGCTCCACAGTACGCGAGGATGATTGGCCGCTGGATGCTCAACAACGCCAGTGCGAGCCGGCTTTTCTTCCCAGATCAGATAGATGACGAGCACCAGTACGCACCTGACCTGAAAAGCCTCACAGGTGGAGCTGTCGGCTACGAGGGCCTTCGCAAGACCGACCGATATCACACTTTCGACGTTTCCCCAATAGCGGAAGGCGATGGTCCGAGCTGGCTCAACGAAAATCCGGTTTGCTCGATGTTCAGTCTCTACAGCACTTCGCCTATCGGCATTTTCGGATCCATGATAAGCACTACCGATGTGGAGGGCATCATCCGCCTCGATTGCAATGTGACGGACTTATACGCTGAGAGGAAATACCCTGTCAATATGTATTACAACCCCTACAATGTGGCAACTAAGGTCACCTACTGCCTTGAGCACATTATGCCTGGGCGTATCAGGTATCATGGTGCATCGGATGACGCATACGACCTTTTTGACATCGTGACCCGCGCCTATGTCGCTCGGGGAATCACTGGCGACACCATCATAGAGATTCCTGCAGACAACTCGCGCGTACTCGTGGAACTGCCATCTGGGACTCAACTTTTAC
Organism: Prevotellaceae bacterium UBA1743; assembly: GCA_002314945.1. GTDB lineage: Bacteria > Bacteroidota > Bacteroidia > Bacteroidales > Bacteroidaceae > Physcousia. The sequence goes on along the minus strand of DCHV01000081.1, from coordinate 21,110 downwards.
TCGGTTCAGACGGTCGCATCTACGACCAGGAGAAAAGTGTCATCGCTTGGAGTGAAGGGTTAAAGGGAGCGAGATAAAGTTACCTGAAGGATATGTTTTTCACGGCATCCCATTCCGTTTCGGAAAAATAGGGAGAAGAGGTAGATTCCAGGGGTTGGCCTTCAATGGTCACATCGCGAAATATCACGCCATCCACCCATTTGTCGGGCGTCCCATCGTCTTTCTTCCATCCATAAAGATGAATCTTGTTCGCTATCTTGCTGCCACTGTTACTATAGCAATGAACATTGCTTAGGGTGACTCCACTGATGCCTCCAGGACCTGTCTGATCGCCAGGAATGCTGCCGAACCAGAAACTTGGCTGGAACCCCATGGCAATGAAACGCTCGCAATGGTAGATATCGATATTCTCGTAGCGGATATTGCGGAAGAAGGTGCTGTGAAGGCAGCAGATGGTGAGTGCCGCTCTTTCGGGCAATTCCTCGTGATGGTCAGGGTCGTCATACGAATATAGTATGCTACAGTCCGTGAAGTGTATGTTCTGGTAGTATGCAGCATGTGACTCTTCACCTATTACACAGGCACAGTTGCAATCGTTCCAAAGTTGTACGCCACTGAAGGTGATGTTGGTAATTGGTGTACATTCGGAGTTCTTTCCCTGTTCCATTCCCTTGAGGGTGACCGCATCGTCGTTGGAGCGAATGAAGCAGTTGCGGAAGGTGCAGTATTGGCAGTTGACAACGTCAAGGCCGTCTGTGCAGGCATAACGTGTGCTGAGTATCTTCACCCCCTGGAACTCCACACCACGGCAGTGGTCGAGTATCACCTGCCACATCTGGGCACGATGGCCGTGGAAGAGTACACCCTGCACGATGCCGCTTTCGCAACGTTGCATGTTGAACACCACTTTGAGTTTATCATCATATACCATGCCACGTCCATCCACCTGAATCCATTTGGCGTCACAACAGACCAAGCTGCCATGTACAACAGCCCCTGGAGCAAGATAGACACGGTAACCATCGGGTATCATCAGGGTGTAATCTCCGATTTCCTGTGTCAGATCGTGGTAGCCCGTGGCGAAATATATGAGTTTCCTCGTATCATCGCGCACTATGCCTTTTCCTTCCATTACCCGCGGTGCGTTATGGTCTATGCTATTGCAGAAGAGATGAAGTGCGTCCTTCTGCGGATCACCATTGACAATGAGCGTGAGATTCTGATCTGCACGATCGAGTGTGATACTGATGGTATTGTCGCTTGTCTGCTTCACCTTGATGAGCTTGAGGCGTTTGGCAGGCAGTAGTTCGAACGTCTCTATCTTTTTGTAATAGGATATGCGGATTGTGATTTCCTTTCCGTCCTCAAACTCAAAAGAACCAAAATGAATGAGGCCATCCCATTTGCCCATGTCGTTGTAGAGCCCGACATAGGATCCGTTCACTGAGGCGGTGAACCTGGATTCACCTTCCATGGGAAATTCCTTCACTACCGCATGTGTAGCGAAGAGGCCGTTTGCATCGACGTAATCCTGCCCAAGACCTTTTCGGGCATCGAAATTTCTCTCTGCTGCATGGAGGATAAGGGAGCAGAACATGAGGAGGAGTAAGCTTAATCTTGACATATAATAATCGAATAACAAATATCATTTTTAGTATTACGTGTGCAAATTTAGAGAATATTTTGTTACGGGCAAAATACATTTTGATTTCACCTATAAGATAGATAAATAACTTCGGTAAGTTTTTCCGTTTTATACATTCTCTGGTTTGCTATGATAATTTTTTTGTACTTTTGTGTAATAAATGCATACCATAGCACGTCTAACGGGTGTTGAACCTTTAAAAAACGAAAGATTATGAAGAAAAGAAATTTTGTAGCATTCGTTGCTATCATGCTGATGACTACAGTATCATGTGCTACCGTCAATGCAGCTAATCAGAATTCAGCATTGACCAAAGTGTGCAAGGACTCCAAGCGAGAGTATGTATTTGACGAGAAGGGTCGCGTCATAAAGGAGATTATCTACGCCAATAGCAAAAACACCTTACAAAAGGAGCCTTATGCCGCCTACTTTGTGGTATATGGAACGACAGAGAATACACTAATCTATGCAAAGTACAACTCTGCACAAAATGCCTTCAATATTGATTGTCAGCAGCAGACCTTTGATGCCAAGGATTTTCCAGAAATCATCAAGGCACCAAAGCAGAAATAATATTACAAGACTAAAACAATGAGTAACAACGAGACCGAATTCTCGCTACTGGTCAGGGAGCACAAGAGCACGATATTCACCGTGTGCTATATGTTCTCCAAGGATGAGGATGAGGTAAACGACCTGTTTCAGGAAACACTGGTAAACCTATGGAAGGGTTTCGATAGTTTCCGAGGCCAATGCAAGGTGGACACATGGATATACCGTGTGGCGCTAAACACCTGCATTTCGGTCGAAAGAAAGAAAAAACGTCACGGAAAGACCATTCCATTGAGCATCGAAGCCGACCTGTATCACGACACAGATACCGACACGCGCCAAATACAACAGCTACACCAGCGCATCCAAAAACTGGGTATGGTGGATCGAGCTATCGTACTGATGTGGATTGAAGAAATGACTTACGAGGAAATAGGTGCTGTCATAGGCATCAGCGCCCAGAATGTGGGCGTCAAGTTACACAGAATAAAAGACGAGTTGAAAAAACAATGAAAGACGAATTGACCGAGATGCGCAATCAGATTGCAATTCTCAAAACAAAACTTGAAAATCAAGATATTATTAATGACAAAATGATGCATCAGGTGGTGTGCGCCAAGAGTGATAGTATGAAGAAAAAGATAGTCATATCCATCCTGTGTGCCTTGTTTGTAATCATTGTGGGACCTTTCTCGTTCCATTATTCATTGGGTACGTCATGGTATTTTGTCATTGGAACTGACATCGCGATGCTCTACTGTATGATGCGGGAATACCGATTCAAGCGAAGAATAAGCGACCACACCCTGATGAACGCAACTCTACTGGAAGTAGCCAAGACAATCCAAGAATTCAAGCAAGACTACAAAACCTACACGTTCCTGAATATGGTACTGTTGTTGCCTGCATGGTTTGGGTGGCTGATATGGGAAAACTATCAAAATAATGTAAGCAAAGAGGCAATAGGATTGACCATAGCAATGTCTGTCGGCCTTGCCATTGGAGCAAGCATCGGCCTTTATATGTACTTCAAGATACAGAATGAGGCCAGTCAGATTATCAAGCAGATAGAGGAACAGTAAGAAGTAGCCTTTACGTTCATCACAGATATCCTACTCCACCACTCTAAATCTGTATCGTCAGAATTTCGTTTATGTCGGTCAGATAATTGGGACTTTGATATGCACGCTTTACCTTCCAGACCTGTTCCTCCTCGCCCTCCACTGCCAGTTTGACAGTCTTGATTCCATACCGTTGGTTGAGAATATCGATGGATTGCATCATTTTCGCTCGTTCAGGACGATTAGGAACAGGATCGAAAAGGTCGCCTTGTACGCATGAAAGACCTTCGATATCGCTCACGATGACCCCCGATTTCTTATACTTGATGCCTGGGTGATAGATATCCTGGAGGATGCGTAGAGCAGCATAGGTTATCTCCAAAGTATCAGAAGTCGCTATGGGAAATGTAACAGTCCCTGCATTGCTATATTGCGGAAGATCCTCACGAAAACGATTGCTGCTGATGAAGACCATGACAGACTTTGCCCCTGCATGTTGAGTCCTCAGTTTGTTGGAACAGGATGAGGCGAAAGTAGCAACCGAGGCTTTCAAGGAAGGTAGGTCGGACACCATCTCTCCGAAACTACGACTGGTGCAAAGGCTCTGATTGCGTACTACCTCGGAGGTATCGATACAGGGAATTCCATTCAGTTCCATCCAAGTTTGTATGCCAGGTTTATGAAAATTGCGCCTCACCCACGATTCTGACTTGTCGGCAAATTCCAGAGGGGTGTGGACACCTAAATAGGTGAGCCGTTCAAAGGTTCGCCTTCCTATACCCCATACATCAGCAAGATCAAAGAGGGACAAGGCCTTTCTACGCTTCTCCTCGGTGTCTATCACACAGACATTGCGATAACCTAAGTATTGCTTGGCAAACTTGCTCCCTATTTTGGCCAAAGTCTTGCTGGGTGCAACTCCCACACTGACTGGAATGCCTGTCCATGTATCTATCTTCCGAGCTATTTCACGCATAAATTCTTCCAGATTGTAGTGTTTCTCATAACCATCGAGGAAGCAAAATGACTCATCAATACTATAGTTCTCGACATGCTTCACACTCTGGCGAAGGATGTTGACGATGCGTCTCGACATAGCAGCATAGAGTTCCATATTGGAGCTGAACACTCTCACGCCATAACGATTGACAATATCCATAACCTTGAAAATGGGATTTCCACGATGCAGCCCAACCCTCTTTGCCTCGGGTGTAAGGGACACGATACAACCATCGTTGCTACTCAGTACACAAACGGGTTTCCCCTGCAATCCAGAATGGAAGACTTTCTCTACTGAACAAAAGAAACTGTTGCAATCAACGAGTGCGTACATAATTTCGAGATTCTGGCACAAAGGTATTACATTTGACTGAATTACGTATAACATCTTTCAAAAATATTTTCATGGCAGATAAAAAAAACCTCGCAGTCGTTGGACTACGAGGGAATGAGATATATCGTAATAGTAGGAGTTACTTCTTGCCTTGTTTACCCCGAGGGCAGTTGTCGCAAGGAGGGTTTTCAGGGAAGGGACATCCCCCTTGACCATCGCGAGGATGCATCTTTCCCTGAGGTTCTGCCTTGTGAAAGCGGTCACGAATCTTCTTCTGGATATTGTCCTCGATATCATAGAACTTGAGCAGTTGCTTGTCTGACAAAATCTTACCAAACTTATCGGCATATTCCAGACGAATCTTCTGGGCTTTCATCTGACGCTCCATCTTGGATTTCATACGTTGCACCTTCTCTGCATCCGTAAGTTTCTTCTTCTCGCCCTTGGGCGCATCACCCTTCATCTTGGGACGCTCGCCAAAGACAGTACGCATCTCGTTGTGATAGCTCTGGTAGAGGGAAACGAATTTTTCCTTCTGCTCATCGGTAAGGTTGAGAGCAAGGGCCATTTCTGCCATCTTGGATTCCTGGAGTCGCTTCAAGAAATTAGCATCAGGAGCCTCTTGCGCATTTGCGAGGGTTGACATAAACATCAACACCATGGTAAACATGAGTTTTTTCATATTAGTTTGATTTTTAATAGTTAAACATCCATTATTCTATATATCATTGTTCTTCAGCATAATATTCCTCGATGTCATAGTAGTCGAGTTGTGAAGCCTCATCATCGGAAAGACCGGCAAGGAAACTATCGAGCGGGCTGTCAGGACTCAGTATATTGCTGCAGGATAGGAATCGGCTACTGGCGCCACCGATGATTGCTACTGCGGCTATCGAGGCAGCCACCCTAACGAGAACTGTACGTTGCATACTCTTACGTCTCTGACTGACTGTCCTGTCTGTCACTTGCTGCACCAGACGTTCCACATAGCCTTCCTCCTCTACAAAAGGCATCTTCTTGTACTCTGCATCGTGTATCATTCTATCTGTCCTTTTATGTATTTGTCCACTTTTTCCCTGGCAAAATGGTAATTCGCCTTTAGGGTATTCACATTCTTGCCCGTCACCTGAGCTATCTCCTCGTATGTCATTTCATCGAAGTAGCGCATATTAAAAGCAATACGCTGTTGAGTAGGCAGAGTGAGCAACGCCTGCTGAAGCAGCATTCCTGCCTTGTCCCCATCGACAGGATTCTCCGCCTTGAGTGTCTCCTCCAGAGAGGGTGACAAGGAATCTATCGACTGAAAGAAACGGGTACGTTGTCTGAGCAATTGAATCGACTCATTGGTAGCCACACGATAGAGCCATGTCTTGAACTGAGGAGCTTCTCCTCGGAACTGACCGAAATGGCAGAAGATGCTCATTGCCGTCTCTTGAAGCACGTCCTCAGCATCGTCATGTCCCACCACGATACGACGAATGTACCAATAGAGGGTGTCGCCATACCGTTGCATGAGCAGACGGAATCCATCCTCACGCTTCAGATCATCCCGAAGCATACCGATGATATCTGTATCGTCCGAAGGAGTTGTCATTCAATATCCGCTTTTCATTGTGCTTACATTGATTAGACGCAGAAAAGGAGGAAAGGTTAAAAATCCACCATGTAAAAAACAGAATGATGAAAAGAATTCTTTTATGCTTACATTTCAAAAAACTCATGTGAAGTGTAATCTCAATTGAGACAACGAACGTTAAACAACGGTATTTTCACAAGACGGCGGACAAAACCCATTTGATCCATCGGACAACGATAGGATATAGGACAAGAACATAGTAACTTTGCATCGCAATTCAGAAATGAATCTGCGTGCGTGAAGTGACAACGTACAGCCAACGTACAGATAACGTACAGCTAACGTACAGCGTACGTACATGTACGGTCTTTGTACGGTCTTTGTACGGTAACACTTCGTTACTTGAATTATGTATCATCCCTGTGCTCATGAAAAGACGAAAATAAAAAATGAAAAGAATTCTTTTATGCTTACATTTCAAAAAAATGAAATACCTTTGCCACAAAAAGATTAAGAGTAGAACGTATGGCATGTTTTATTGTACCTATGACTCAAGCTATCGCTACAAGTATAGCCCGTCGAAGGATGAAAGGACGAGTAGAAACGACAGAGAATCCATGGCTACACCAGTTGCCCAAACTGGAACTGATGTTATGGGGTGGTACGCTGATGCTAATCGTGGATCATATCCTGAATGGAGAAATGACTTGGGAATACCCCTTCTTCACCATTTTGGCACACAAAGAAGGATTTCACCTGATGATGGGCGAGATGCTGGGAGTAGGTTTGCCTATGTCCGTGGTAATCTCTCTGTTCTATGTAGGTCTGGTAGCAAGGGAAACCTTTGTCCATAAAAGGGTGTAAGATCACTCATCTCCGACCCAAGATATATCCGAGAGCAGCAAACAGGACACAGGACAGCATTGTGCCTACCATGTATAGCAAGGCAAGTCCATACTTACCCTGCTGCAATAGACTAACGGATTGCATAGAGAATGTGCTGTAAGTGGTAAAGCCACCACACACGCCTACTGTAGCCATCAACAAAAGGGGGCTCTGCTGGAAATGGGCTGTGAGCATCCCCATGCAGAGAGAACCCACCACATTTGTGAGCAGGGTACCAAGGTGTCCCGACCAGGAAAAGTATTGACACAAAAGGGTGATACTATAACGTAGCATGGCTCCTACAGCTCCACCCATCCCCACAAGAAGAAAATCACGAATCATCTGACATTTGGTTTATTCGACAGGAAAAGAAAATTCCATCTGCCGGGTATCATTGAGGAGACGGAACGACATGCGATGATAGGGGGTAGTACCAAACTGACGGATAGCCTGACGATGTACCGGAGCGGGATAGCCCTTGTTGCGATCCCAATGATACATCGGATATTCTTGATGAAGCTGTAGCATACAATCGTCCCTGTACGTCTTGGCAAGAATGCTGGCGGCTGCAATACTCAGATAACGTCCATCTCCCTTGACAATCGTAGTATAAGGGAGATTGTGATAAGGCAGGAACCTATTCCCATCTACGATAATTTCCTGTGGCCGCAATTGTAATCCGTCCAAGGCACGATGCATGGCCAAAATGCTGGCATGTAGGATGTTTATCTCGTCTATCTGATGATTGTCCACAACACCTACTGCCCAAGCAAGAGCCTCACGTTCGATTACTTCCCTCAGCTGATATCGACTCTTCTCACTCAGTTGCTTCGAGTCATTGAGCATCTCGTTGTGAAAATCGGGTGGAAGGATGACGGCAGCCGCATATACAGGACCAGCCAGACAACCACGGCCGGCTTCGTCACATCCAGCTTCTATCACACCCTTATGAAAGTAAGGCATCAGCATAACAATGCAAAGGTAGGGAAAAACACTGGAACAAATTACCATTTTCATAAAAAAAGAGACACATGGTGCCTTTGTCACAAAAAATCAATACCTTTGTAGCAAAATTGTTACACAAACAAAGAAAAACAAACATGAAACGCATCAGTATTATCGGCCTCCTCTTATGCATGGCTTTATACACAATGGGACAAGGACGCAGAATCCTCTTCATCGGAGACTCTATCACAGATGGTGCCTGGGGCGGTGGAAAGGGAAATTCCAAGGAGCGTAATGAAACAGACTTGAACCATGTATTCGGACATGGATTCATGGCCATCTGCGCCTACAAGTTGCAAGGGAACTACCCAGAGAAGGAGTACCAGTTTTTCAATCGAGGCATTAGCGGAGACAACATACCAGGCTTGGCTAAACGATGGAAGGAAGACGTGTTAGATATGCACCCCGATGTGCTATCGGTATTGGTAGGTATCAATGATATATTCAGATCCGACTACAATGTGGCAGAATGGGAGAAAATGTACAGAGGCCTACTGAAGGAGGCACGTCAGGCCAACCCTCATCTGGATATCATTCTATGTACTCCCTTCACGGAAAACACAGGCAACTGGAAGGAAGAAGAGTTTCAATTGAGACGCAAAGAGATTGACCTGTGTGGACAAGCCGTCAGGAGACTGGCTAAGGAATACAATGCCGTCCTTTTGCCCTACGATGAAATGTTCGACCGTCTGTTGCAGAAACACAAGAGCCTACCTGCACGATACTGGATATGGGATAGCGTACACCCCACCCCTGCTGGTCATCAGAAGATGGCCGACATGTGGTTGAAGGCGTTCAAGAAACTGTAAGAGAACAACGTACTACAAAAACATCTGACGAACTCGGTCGATGCCTTGTACGAGTGCATCAACTTCCTCGCGAGTATTATAGAGGCCAAAACTAGCACGAACTGTTCCTTCGATACCCAAACGATGCATCAGTGGTTCAGCACAATGGTGTCCTGTACGCACAGCAATACCCAAGCGATCCAACAACGTACCCATATCGAGGTGGTGTATGTTACCCACCAAAAAACTTATCACGGCATCATGGCACTCTGAAGGGCCAAAAATACGCATGCCTGGAATAGCAGCCATCTGCTGCATGGCATAGGTCGTAAGATTGCGTTCGTGTGCCTCTATCTGATCCATGCCCAAGGATGAGACATAATCCAAGGCACGCGCTAAACCAGTAGAAGCCACATAGTCGGGCGTTCCTGCCTCGAACTTGAAGGGAAGTTCGTTGAATGTGGTCTTTTCAAACGAGACGTTCTGTATCATCTCCCCACCTCCCATATAGGGTGGAATACGGTCTAACCATTCCTCTTTGCCATACAGGACTCCTATTCCCGTAGGACCATATATTTTGTGTCCGCTGAAAGCATAGAAGTCACAATCTATCGTTTGTACATCTACGCTAAAATGAGGCGTACTCTGAGCCCCATCAATCAGTACGGGTACGCCATGAGCATGAGCTATGCTCACAATTTCTTTCACAGGGTTGACCGTGCCAAGCACATTACTGACATGCGCAACACTAACCATCCGAGTGCGAGGTGTAAAAAGGCGTTCGTATTCATCCATACGAAGATGTCCCTCATCATCGATGGGGATTACTCTGAGACGTATTCTCCTACGCGCCTGTAGCAACTGCCAAGAAACAATGTTGCTATGATGCTCCATCTCGCTGATGATAACCTCATCACCCTCCTTCATGCAAGCTTCACCATAGCAACTTGCTACCAGATTAATACTTTCGGTAGTACCACGTGTGAAGACAATTTCTCCAATGGAACGCGCATTTATGAACTTGCGGACCGTCTCACGACTTCCCTCATGGAGTTCGGTTGCCTGCTGGCTGAGGAAATGCACACCACGATGGACATTGGCATTGACATTGTAGTATTCCTCAGTCATTGCATCCACTACACAACGAGGTTTCTGAGTGGTTGCCCCATTGTCCAAGTAAATCAACGGATATTTTTTGTATATCGAGCGGCTTAAAATAGGAAAATCAGCCCGTACTGCTTTCAGATCGTACATAGTCATTTGCACAATTTACATCCTTCGCATTTCGACAATTCACCACGGAATCGTTTCTCCACCAAATAGTGCAGGCGATCCCTGAGAGCATCCATCGGAATACTGGCGATAACATCGCTCACAAATGCGAATTTGAGAAGCAAACGTGCCTCCTCCTCGGGTATGCCACGCTGGCGCATATAGAAGAGAGCCGCATCATTGATCTGTCCCACAGTACTTCCGTGGCTACATTTTACATCATCGGCATAAATCTCCAGCATCGGTTGTGTGTACATGCGAGCGCTACGTGTAGCACATAGATTGGCGTTGGTCTCTTGGCTGACAGTTTTCTGTGCTCCTTCACGCACGAGCACACGACCTGCAAAAGCACCTATGGAACTACCATCCAAAACATACTTGTAACACTCATTGCTGATACAATGAGACACACGATGGTCGATAAGCGTATTGTTTTCGACATGTTGCTGCTTGTCGGCTATGACGCAACCATACATATTCGTCTCGCAACCTTCTCCATCCAGCATCACATCCGTCTGATTACGGGTATATCCGTTGTGGAGGGTTATACTATCCATGGTAGTCGTACTATATGCCGACTGACGCACATACATATTAGCGACACGATGTGTCTTGACATGCGTCTCTTCCAACTCATATAGTTCCAAATGCGCATTCTCACCCACAAAAACCTCACAAACCTGAGTTGCCATGAAGTTGACATCGTCGATGGAATGGTCGCAAAATAAACACTTCATCTGCGCACTCTCCTCTAACACAATCAGCACCCTACGATTGACCATCAAATCGACATCTGCACGCAGAATATTGACAATCTGCAAGGGACGTTCCACCACTACCCCCTTTGGCACATAAATAAACAATCCATCCTGTGCGAGCATCGTATTCAGTGCGTTGATAGCATCCGTCTTGGCATCTGCCAACTGCCCATAGTATTTCTCCAACAGATGAGGATAAACCTCCGCTGCCTTCTGAAAACTCGTCACCACCACCCCTTGCGGCAAGGAAACCTTGGGCAATACCTTGTCGTAAAAACGATCATTGACAACAAAATACAACGAGGTACTTAGATTGGGCACATCACAACGAAAGGCATCGTACGGATTCACAGGTATGTCGAGGCGGTTGATATTCAACCCATAATCAGGTAAAAAAAGAGCGGATACATCGGTGTATTTATATCTTTCCACCTTCTTGGAGGGGAAACCAATCTCCTGAAAAGCATGGAAAGCCTCATCCCGTCGTGCATTCAATGCCAAAACGGAATGCCCATCTATCATGGTACGACATTCAGCAAAGAGATCGATATATTGTTTCTCCGCGTTCACAATCCTGCCTCCTCCTTAATCCAATCAAAACCTTTCTTCTCGATTTCCATAGCCAATTCAGGACCTCCCGTCTTTACAATCTTTCCATTGAGCAATACATGTATCACATCGGGCTTCAAATAGTCAAGCAGACGCTGATAATGTGTAATGACCATGGCACTCGTCTGTGGTGTGCGCAGTTTATTGAAACCCTCTGCTACGATACGCAAAGCATCCACGTCCAATCCAGAATCCGTTTCATCGAGAATACTCAATGTAGGTTCCAGCATTGCCATCTGGAAAATCTCGTTGCGTTTCTTCTCTCCTCCCGAGAAACCCTCGTTCACCGAACGATTGGCCAATTTATTGTCAAGTTCCACAATCTTGCGTTTCTCGCGCATCATCTTCAGGAATTCTCCCGCTGCCAGAGGTTCCAAACCTTGGTATTTACGTTTGGCATTCAGAGCAGCACGCATAAAGTTGACCATGCTGACCCCTGGAATCTCCACTGGTTGCTGAAAACTCAGAAAGATGCCTTCGTGAGCTCTCTCTTCTGGCTTCAAGGCCAGTAAATCCTTCCCATTGAATCGAATGCTTCCTTGCGTCACCTCGTAGGCTGGATGTCCCACTATGACATTACTCAACGTACTTTTCCCCGCGCCATTCTGTCCCATCAAGGCATGCACTTCCCCTTCGCGGATGACAAGGTTCACTCCCTTCAATATTTCCTTGCCATTGATACTGGCATGTAAATTCTCTATTTCAAGCATATCTTATCCTATTGTTCCTTCCAGACTCACTCCCAATAATTTCTGCGCTTCCACCGCAAATTCCATAGGAAGTTTGTTCAGTACATCCTTAGCATATCCGTTCACAATTAGTCCTATCGCATCTTCGGTAGGAATACCACGTTGATTGCAGTAGAATAATTGGTCTTCCGAAATTTTGCTGGTTGTAGCTTCATGTTCCACTACAGCTGATTCATTGTGTATATCCATGTAAGGGAACGTATGTGCTCCACATGCGCTACCCAACAATAGTGAATCGCAACTACTGTAATTGCGCGCTCCATCGGCTGTATGAGCCACCTTCACCAGACCACGATACGAATTCTGGCTCTTGCCTGCACTAATACCCTTGCTGATGATTGTGCTCTTGGTATTCTTTCCGATATGAATCATCTTGGTACCTGTATCAGCCTGCTGGTAATGATTTGTCACGGCCACACTGTAGAATTCAGCCTGACTTCCATCCCCCGACAAGATGCAACTGGGATATTTCCACGTGATGGCACTACCCGTCTCCACCTGTGTCCAACTGAGTTTGCTATTAGCACCTCTCAAATGTCCGCGTTTCGTCACCAGGTTCAGCACACCACCTTTCCCCTCACTATCGCCAGGGTACCAGTTCTGTACCGTGCTATATTTCACTTCAGCATTCTCCTTCACTACAATCTCTACGATAGCAGCATGAAGTTGATTCTCATCGCGCATTGGAGCGGTGCATCCCTCTAAATAGGAGACGTATGCGTCATCATCGCACACTAACAATGTACGTTCAAATTGTCCCGTTCCGCGAGCATTGATACGAAAATAGGTACTCAGTTCCATCGGACAACGTACTCCCTTAGGGATGTAGGCAAAGGATCCATCGCTGAAAACGGCACTGTTCAAGGCGGCAAAAAAATTATCTCTGTATGGAACCACACTCCCCAGATACTCCTTCACCAACTCGGGATATTCCCTCACCGCCTCGGATATAGAGCAGAATATGATACCCTTTTCTTGAAGTTTCTCCCTAAAAGTTGTCTTCACACTCACAGAATCCATCACCGCATCCACTGCGGTCCCGCTCAATGCCAAGCGTTCCTCCAAAGGTATGCCCAACTTGTCGAACGTCTTCATCAGTTCGGGATCTATCTCCCCTTTCCCTTTCTCAGTCTTTGTACGAGTAGGATCAGCATAATAGGAAATATTTTGGTAGTCTATCTTTGGCATCTTGAGATGACCCCAAGAAGGTTCCTCCATCGTAAGCCAATAGCGATAAGCCTCCAAGCGGAAATCGAGTAACCATTCTGGTTCCCCTTTTTTGTGGGAAATGAGCCGAATGACCTCTTCCGAGAGTCCTTTTTCTATTATCTCCGTCTCTACTTCGGTACTGAAGCCGTACTCATACTTCTTGTCAGCTACCTCACGGACAAAACTATTCTTCTGTGACATTCTTATCCATTAACGCTGTATATATAGCCTCAGGCACAGCTTTCAGCGGACCACATAACGCAGATTCCTCCATGGTTTCCTTGTTTATGATTCCCACTGTAGCGAAGACCCAGACGAAAGCGCCTAAAATCACTTCATATTTCAACAATCCCGACAAAGAACCCAGTAGATTATTTACAGTACCCAAAAGAATCAGTTTATCAAAAACCTTAGATAATAATTCTCCTGCCAATCCCAAAGCCATCGGCACTCCAATCCAAATCAGCACGAATGCAACAATATTGGACAATGTTACCTGATTGTTCAGATGAGGACACAAAGCATTGCCCAAAGCCGCATAGAAAGCCTTAGCTAGCAACAGGCCGCCAAAGAATGCCACAAGGGAGACCAGTTGCCTGATCAACCCTTGTCGCCATCCCTTTATAGTTCCAATTATCCAAACTGCCAATAAAACCCAATCTATTGTCAGCATTACAATTTGGCTTTAATCTCGATTTCCTGGAAGGTTTCTATCATATCACCCTCACGTAGGTCGTTGTAGTTGACCAACGAAAGACCACACTCGAAATTGGTAGTGACCTCCTTCACATCATCTTTGAAGCGCTTCAGTGCATTGATTTCACCCGTAAATACCACAATTCCATCGCGGATAACACGAGCCTTGTTGCTGCGGCTGACCCTTCCTTCGATGACATACGCACCAGCTACAGTACCCACTTTGCTGATGTGATATACCTGGCGTACTTCCACCTGAGCCGTAACCTCCTCCTTGATTTCGGGAGAAAGCATACCCTCCATTGCATCCTTCACTTCCTCAATAGCATCATAGATGACACTATAGAGACGTACATCCACACCCATCTGTTCCGCCAATTTGCGTGCAGCAGCCGAGGGACGTACCTGGAAACCGATGATGGAGCAATTTTCAGCGGCAGCAGCCATATTGATATCGCTCTCGCTGATCTGGCCCACGGCCTTGTAGATAACATTGACCTGGATCTTCTCGGTGGAGAGTTTGATAAGCGAATCGCTCAAAGCCTCGATGGAACCATCCACATCACCCTTTACAATCAAGTTCAGCTCCTTGAAATCACCCAAAGCGATACGGCGGCCCAACTCATTCAAGTCGAAGCGTTTCATCGTACGCAAACCTTGTTCGCGAGCCAGTTGCTCACGTTTATTGGCAATCTCACGAGCCTCCTGATCAGAATCCATTACATGGAATGCATCGCCAGCCTGAGGAGCTCCATTCAATCCCAGAATAGTAGCAGCCTGTGCAGGACCTATCTCCCGAACACGTTGTCCACGCTCATTCAGCATCGCCTTCACACGACCGTAATTTGTACCAGCCAACACCACGTCACCCACATGTAGGGTACCGTTGCTCACCAATACAGTAGCCACATATCCGCGACCCTTATCCAAACTTGACTCGATAATACTACCTACTGCCTTACGATTCGGATTAGCTTTCAGATCCAGCATCTCAGCCTCCAGCAAGACCTTCTCCAACAGTTCCTTCACACCGATACCTTTCTTTGCACTGATATCTTGGCTCTGGTACTTGCCGCCCCAGTCTTCCACAAGGAAATTCATATTGGCTAAGCCCTCCTTTATCTTATCAGGATTGGCTGCAGGCTTATCTATTTTATTGATAGCAAATACAATGGGCACATTGGCAGCTGTAGCATGTGCTATAGCCTCCTTGGTCTGGGGCATGATATCGTCATCGGCAGCCACAATGATAATGGCAATATCCGTCACCTGAGCACCACGGGCACGCATGGCGGTAAAAGCCTCATGACCAGGGGTATCAAGGAAGGTAACATGACGTCCGTCCTCCAATTTCACATTATAGGCTCCGATATGCTGAGTGATACCACCCGCTTCACCTGCTATCACATTCGTTTGGCGAATATAGTCGAGCAGACTGGTCTTACCATGGTCCACATGTCCCATCACTGTCACGATGGGAGCGCGTGAAACGAGATCTTCCTCGTCATCCTCCTCCTCATTCACAGCCTCGCTAACCTCGGCGCTCACATATTCTGTCTGGAAGCCAAATTCTTCAGCCACAATATTGATGGTCTCTGCATCCATACGCTGGTTTATGCTGACCATGATACCGATGCTCATACAGGTGCCGATTACTTGAGTCACAGGCACATTCATCATCGTAGCAAGCTCATTGGCTGTCACGAATTCAGTCAACTTCAGCACTTTACTTTCAGCAGCCTCCATCATCTGCTCTTCCTCCATACCCTGACGAATGGCATCGCGTTTCTCTCTACGATACTTGGCACCCTTGCCCATCTTTGTTCCTTTGCTGGTAAGACGTGCAAGTGTCTCGCGCACCTGTTTTGCTACATCCTCGTCATTTACCTCGGCCGATACGGGATTGCGCTTAGGTTGATTCTTCTGCTTATTCTTGTTCTTGTTTTTCCCCTGCTGATTATTATTATTCTGCTGGTTCTGATTCGGCTGCGATTGCTTCTTTTGGTTATCCTTGTTCTGCTGATTAGCCACAGCATTCACATCTACACGTTCCTTGCCCAAACGCAAACGTTTCTTGCGATCGCCTGTCTGTGTCTGTCCGCCTTGTGCAGCATTATTCTGTCCATTGGCAGGTAAATGGGAAGAATTCTTCTCCTCACGCTCACGTTTCTTCTCTTCGCGACTCTTTTTCTTAGGACGTGTGCTCTGATTCAAGGATGACAAATCGATATGACCTTTCACCGTGATACCAGGACCAACCTGAGGTGTCGGATTCAGTCGGAAAATACCATCAGAAGATTCTTGTGCGGGTTTTTCTTCCACCTTCTCAACCTTTGGTTTCACGGGTTCTTTTTCGACAGGCTTTTCCTCTTTTACAGGTACTGCTTCCACCTTGGGTTCTGGCTTTTTCACCTCTGGCTTTGGTTCTTCCACTTTGGATTCCAGCTTTTCCGCCTTAAGTTTTGGTTCTTCTACATTCTTAGGTTCGGGATCCTGTACTGGTTTCTTCTCGACAACAGGAGCAGATGTTGGTTTGGGCTCTTCTTTCTTACTCTGTACAGGTTTTCCTACAGATCCCAGATCAATACGTCCCAACACTTTGGGTCCCTCTATCACTGGCACTTGACTTTCCTGTACGGATTCCTCATGAGGCGCCTTATTCATAGCCTTTCGCTCCCTCGACTGCTCCTGACGTTGCTGGCTCAGTTGAGTCGCCTCGGTACGTAGTCCTTTGTCAGGTGCAAACTCCTGTACAAGAATATCGTATTGCTCCTCTGTTAGTTTTGTGTTGGGATTCGCCTCAATATCCTTGAATCCCTTCTTTTGCAGAAACTCGATGGCTGTCTGGAGTCCTACATTACACTCTTTGGTTACTTTGCTTAATCTTACACTCATTGATCCCCTTCACTTTTTGTATTATCTTCTTCTTCAAACTCAGACTTCAGGATACGCAGTACCTCATCCACGGTCTCTTCCTCCAAGTCGGTACGCTGGATCAGTTCACTGCGTTCTATACCTAATACTTCCTTGGCGGTATTCAGACCGATATTCTTCAGTACATCTACAATCCATTGTTCAATATCATCGGTAAACTCATCCAGACTTACGTCATCGTCATCCACATTGTCTATCTCGCGGAATACATCGATGGTATAGCCCGTCAACATACTTGCCAACTTGATGTTCAATCCACTCTTTCCGATTGCCAATGACACTTGGTCGGGATCCAGATAAACCTCAGCCTTGTGATTTTCCTCATCAATTGTCACGCTGTTTACGCGAGCAGGACTGAGGGAACGGGTAATCAAGAGTTTCGTATTGGCCGTCCATGTAATCACGTCTATATTCTCGCCATGAAGCTCGCGCACAATACCATGTACACGGCTACCCTTCACACCCACGCAAGCTCCTACAGGATCTACACGATCGTCGTAGCTTTCCACTGCTATCTTGGCACGTTCTCCTGGAATACGGGCCACTTTGTGGATAGTAATCAGACCATCCTGAATTTCGGGAACTTCAGCTTCCAGCAGACTCTGCAGGAACAGAGGAGAGGTACGACTCAGAATAATTTTGGGATTTCCATTGAAATTTTCCACGCGCTCTATTACGGCACGTGCAGTCTCTCCCTTACGGAAAAAGTCGCCTGGAATCTGTTCCGTACGAGGCAGCAGCAATTCATTGCCCTCGTCATCCACCAAGAGTGTTTCGCGCTTCCATGACTGATAAACCTCGGCCCCTATTACCTCGCCCACTCTATCCTTGTACTGATTGAATAGAGTGTCATGCTCCAGTTCCAGAATGCGACCTGCCAAGGTCTGACGCAGGGTTAGGATGGCACGTCGTCCGAAGTCCGTGAAATTCACAAGCTGGCTCACGTCTTCGCCCACCTCATAGTCATTTTCGATGGCACGTGCCTCGCTCAGTGAGATTTCCATATTGGGATCCTTCACATTCCCATCTTCCACTACAGTACGATTGCGGTAGATTTCGAAATCGCCCTTGTCAGGGTTGATGATAATGTCGTAGTTCTCGTCCGAACCGTATGTCTTGATGATTACGCTTCTGAAGCATTCCTCCAGCACGCTCACCAATGTAGCAGGATCGATGTTCTTTGCCTCCTTAAACTCTCCGAATGAATCTATCAGATTCACCATCTCTGTACCTTTTGTTTTTTTCGTTGCCATTATGTATTTATTTTATTTTTATCAGATATTTTGTATAGGCCACATCCTCAAATGCAAAACGCATAGGCACCTCCATTGTACGAGGACGTTTCTTGCCTTCTTCCTTCACCTTCTGTAATACACCCATCTCGAAACCGTTTTCGTCCACCGACAACAGAGTACCCTGTACCTTACGTCCCTCCTTGGTTTGTGTTTCTACAGGCTGATTCAGGTGTATTTCGTACTGACGAAGCACGCGGAATGGTTGCCCCAATCCAGCACTTCCCACCTCCAATTCGTAGTCCTCATCCTCCCTGTTCAAATGGGATTCGATGTGTCTGCTCAGTTCAGCACAGTCTTCAATCCACACTCCATCGGCATGGTCAATTTCCACTACGATGCGGTCATCGGCACTCACACTCAGATTTACCAGGAAGTAATCTTTTCCTTCCAACCACTCTTCTACGGCTTGGCGTACGGTTTTTTCTTCAATCATGAATATTTAATACTTTAGATAACGAAAAGTGAGGAACTTGTCAAGCCCCTCACTCATATCATTCGGCTGCAAAGGTATGTATTAATATCCTAACTGCAAAAAAATACCTAATTTATTTCTACGAAATGCACCAAAACCAGAAAAAAGCCATTACCATAAGCACTACGATGGCCATTCCTGCGATGCCGAACATGACCGATTGATTTGTCTTGCGTATATTCCGTCTCATCTCACTACATATTTTGTCTGTTTCTTATTTTCCTTCGGGATGCAGGATTTTTTCATACCCTTTCCTGTCAGATAGGATATTCAATGCTTTCTCCACGCAAGGGTCGTCCACCAACTGCTGTTTGATGCCACCACATTGATAATAATAGCGTCTCACTATCTCATCGCAGATATAGGGTTCCACCTTGTTGCGGAAACGTCCCAAGTCTGTTTTCAGATCGGTGTGGAATTTGGATTCCAATGCTTCAAATTCCGCCTTCGCTCCTTCCAGGAATCCCTCTCTCTGAGCCACGTTGCGTAGAACTTTCAGGGCCTCGTCACTCCGACGATTGTAGGTAAATCCTGCTGTATCCACATATTCCACAAACTGCTGATAGTCTCCGTCTGTCAACTTAAATTCCCCTGCAGGTGCTATCGTGGGGTGTGTTTGTACAAACCAAGTGGCATAGTCGAGAAATGGTTCACTCACTACCAAATCGTATATCATCGTAGGTAGGCTATCAGGTTTCACCTCTATGTCAGGCTTGATTCCACCTCCGTCACGTACTTCCCTTCCACCAGCTGTATGGAAAACCTTGGTCAGACTGTCTGGCACTACTCCCACCGAACCATCTGCATTCAGATGGCGGTAGTCGTAAGCTTGTATGCACCGTCCGCTGGGAATATAATAGCGGCTCGTGGTCAGTTTCAAGTTGCCATGGTATGGCACTTCGCGTACCATTTGCACCAAGCCCTTTCCGTATGTGCGTGCCCCCATGATGACAGCACGGTCCAAGTCCTGCATACAGCCGCTCAGGATTTCGGCTGCCGAAGCGGAGCCTCCATCTACCAGCATCACCATAGGCATCACGGTATCAACTGGTTCGGTAGCTGTAAAATAGTCACGGTTGGTGCTCGACATCTTACCTTTGGTATATACCACCTTCTTGCCTTTGGGCACAAACAGATTGATAATATCAACAGCCTCATTCAACGAGCCACCAGGGTTATCCCTCAAATCAAATACCAGTTGTTCCATGCCCTGCTTCTTCAGTTCCGACAACGCATTCTTTACCTCTTTGAATGCACCATCGGTGAAGCCAGACAAGAAAATATACCCCACGCCAGGTCGTAGCATTCCGTAGTATGGCACTTGCGGCATCTGTATATTTTCGCGTGTGATTGTGAAAGACCTTGGCTCAGTCTCCCCCATACGCTGCACTTTCAATTCAAACGTAGTTCCGGCATCCCCTCGAAGTTTTGAAGATACCTTGTCTATGGCAAGTCCCTCTGTATCCTCACCATCCACAGTTAGAATCACATCGCCAGCCATAACCCCTGCCCGTTGACTTGGTGATCCTTCGTAGGGTTCGCTTATCACAGTCCGGTTTTTCTTTTTGCTGAATCGTATGATACTACCTATACCCGCATATTTCCCCGTAGCCATCTGTCGCAGTTCCTCATCATCCTCGGGATAGTAGTCGGTGAAGGGATCTACCTGATTCAGCATCGATCGGATGCCCCATCCTATCACAGTGTCGGCATTTAGGGTATCTACATAGAACAAGTCAAGTTGTTTGTAGATATCGTTGAAAATTTCCAAGTTCCTACTGATGGACGAGTTCTTGTTTTCTGCAGTTTGGGCGTATGAAAAAAGTGGAAGAAACAGGCTCCAGAGGGTACAAACATATATTTTTTTACACATTTCTGATATTTTTTCTGCAAAGGTATTGCATATTTCCCAAAAAACGCCTACTTTTGCATCGCATTTGAGAAAAAAATCAAAATGCTGCTTCAGTAGCTCAGTTGGTTAGAGCACATGACTGTTAATCATGGGGTCGTTGGTTCAAGCCCATCCTGAAGCGCGGTTTTTTTGTATGGTTAGAATTGGTTTGCTTCAGTAGCTCAGTTGGTTAGAGCACATGACTGTTAATCATGGGGTCGTTGGTTCAAGCCCATCCTGAAGCGCCGCGAGAATAGGGGACAGTGAGTGTTCCCTATTTTTGTTTTTTGTTTGCCGTACATGATAGTATGTTTTCCAAAAATTCCTTATGTTTGTCGCTCCAATCAAAACACACAAACTACAATGGAAAACATCACATT
>DCHV01000032.1:111559-116192 GCA_002314945.1 Prevotellaceae bacterium UBA1743 | reverse complement strand
AGCGGTTCTACGGCTCAGGAAATGCAAGATATACTATCGAAGAATGATCTCTCGGAGATGCACCTTGTAATAGGACCCGAGAACGAGTCACAATTGCCCGTATTGCTCCAGTATTGTCAGGAACATGCCTTGAGATTGGCACTCCCTTTTCATACGAAAGCGGATATTGAGAGTGAAAACGCACCTCTGTACCTACCCTTTCCCACCAGCCAACAACCGCTACAAGACGTCATACAGCGTATGTGCAATACGGAGAATAAGAGGAATTACATCATACTGGACAGTGGGAAGGCAGATGTAAAAGGAACTTACGCAGTAGATGCTTTTCGTGAGATAATAGAAAGAGAAGGTGATGACAGTAAAATCATGCCGTTGAATAGCACTACGTCCATGGGTGAATATTTCAATGCAGAAACAGAGAACATCATCATTCCTGACAACACAGACATCCGCACCTTCAACATCTTCAGCGCTAAGATGAGCAGTTATCTGCAGATGCATCCCGAATGTCAGATTACCCTCTTCGGTTTCTCGGAATGGATGTCATACACGAGCAACATCCTGCAAAGTCTGTTCAGCATGAACACATACATACCCACCCAAAGCTACTACAACCCACTCGACGCAGAGACAGCTGCATTTGAGAAACGCTTTACCAAGAATTTCCGCACTACCATGCGACCCTACCTGCCCCGCTATGCGATAATGGGTTTTGATATGGGCTACTATTTCTTGCAAGGTCTGGCCGAGAATGGGGATTTCTTTGAGGAATACCAAGGAAGACTGTCGTACGAATCGCGCCAGACACCTCTGACATTCATCCGAGAGAAAGACAAAAATACGTACGTCAACCAAGCTGTCATGACCATCCACTACACAAAAGAAAACAGCATAGAGATTATCCGATGAAAAGGTTTGTATTCCTCCTGATAATAGGCTGTTGCTATCCTCTTTCAAGGCTCCAGGCGCAAGTAGGAGATCCGAGACGTGATTTGGCTATTGGTGTAAGCGGTGGATATACGCTCAATCAAATCTCCTTCTCCCCTACTATCAAGCAATCCTTTCATCAAGGGTTCACAGCAGGATTTACGGCACGCTATATGTGCGAGAAATATTTTGCAGCCATCTGCGGCATACAGGGAGAACTCAACTACACACAGCTGGGATGGAAAGAGAAGATTGAGACAAGTACGGACACCTATTCACGCACTATCAATTACATACAGCTCCCTATCCTACTGCACATGGGTTTCGGCAAGGAACAAGGGGGAGTAAAGGGTTTTCTGGTACTCGGACCTGAATTGGGCTATTGCATCGGCGAATCAGAGAAACGCGGGGGGGAATGGAGTGAACGTACGCTAAGCCTACGCCCCAACCAAGTGGTTCAGCAATACGACAAAAAGGTTGAGAGGAACTTCCAATATGGTTTGACTGGCGGTATAGGTATGGAGGTAAGTACACGCAACGGACATCACTTCCTGCTGGAGGGAAGATATTTCTATGCCTTGAGCGACATCTTCAACAATAGCAAAAAAGACACCTTTGGACGTAGTGCCAACGGTGCCATTATAGCAAAGATATCCTATTTGTTTGATATCCTAAGAACCAAGAAAAACTAACGCAGACGATCGAGAGATCGTACGAGCATCTCATCCTTCATTATTCCGCGGAATGCCAGATATAGCAGCACGATACTGCAGAATGGCAGAGAAACTGCCCATCCGGGGCGGAAGTTGGATTCAAGACCCGAACATGCCTTATACACAAAGAAGGCATACAAGATGTACCACCCAACCAACAGGAGGAGAGAGAACGTACAGAGTCGCATCTGCAAGGCTCTACGACGGAAAAGAAAGATATCCGTAAAGGTAAGCGTGGATGCTATCAGCAAAACAGCAAACAAAGCCCACGAACGATACGAGCACCCTACCATTCCTTCACAAACGAATTGGGGAGAGAAACGGAGCACTAAATTGTAGAGGTTGGCCACATTCTCACCTTCTTCGGTAGAAAAATGCCCTACAGGAAGACAGAGGCAAGCAACACACAACAGACATGCCCCTAAGAGATACAAGGATTGGATACGCTGAATCATCAGATTGAATCAGATGATGGTTCCTTGCTTGGGTTACGGAAATACACCTTACCATCGATAAATTCCTGAGTAGCCATGAGAGTGGGCTTGGGGAGTTTCTCGTAGAAAGTGCTTATCTCTATCTGCTCACGATTCTCGAATGTTTCATCCAGTGAATCACTCGTACTGGCAAATTCCTGTAGTTTCTTGCTCAGTTCGTTCTTGATATCTACAGAAATCTGATTGGATCGCTTTGCAATGATAGCCACACTTTCGTAGATATTGTTGGTATCTTCACACAAGTTCATCACGTCGCGTGTCACCGTATTGGTGGGTGCATTTGATTTTTTGTAATCTGTCATGATAGAAATATATTATTCGTTATTATTTTTTCAATCTTCATCGTCTTCCAAGGGTACACCATTGCTCTTCACTACAGCATCAGCATGAGAAAAGACATTCTTGGCTTCCTTCAGGTATTTGCTTTCAGGATAATCATTCACGAAGGCGTAGTATTCATCTACCACTTCACGATAGCGAGACATACGTTTCTCCTCTACACTCTGCTTTGCCAGATGATATCTTGCTTTGAGTATCAGGATGGCAAATTCCTCGCGTCGTGTAGCATTGGCGTATGGATAATCCTTGAGTGCATTTTGAGCTGTGATAATGCAAGCCTCATAATTACTTCCGCCATAGGTACTATTACCCACATACGTACCTAAATCGTAATATAGTTTGGCTGAACGATATTCTTTATCCACAAGCTTGTCCTGAAGCGTATAGAGCATCTCCTGTGTAACCTCTTTCAATGTAGTGCCAGGATAATAATCCAAGAAAGATTGCAACTCATCAATTGCTTCTGTAGTGCTCGACTGGTCAAGACGAGGATCTGGTGTCTGACGATACAAAGATAATCCGCTATAGTAATGTGCATATTCCACATAAATACCTTTAGGATAAGACTGGTAGTATTTGCGGAAATAAGTGGCAGCAGACTCGTAATCCTGATTATTGAAATTGCTCATGGCCAACATATAGAGGCACTCCTCGCCATACTGAGTCCCCTTGAGATACGCAAGTAAATCGCCGAACAGTTGGCTGGCACGTGCATAATGACCATCCACAAAATAGGACTTAGCAACCTCATATTTGTATTCGAAGTCATCGGTCTTCTGCACCTTATTGAACTCACCACACCCCATCAGAAGCATAGCAAGGACGGCTATAAGGGAAATCTTTTTCATTTCAACATGCATATCAGCGTGCAAAGGTACGATTAAGCGAACGATTTACCAAATTTATAGGCAGCGAATCAAGACAAAAAATAGATATGTTAACTATTTTTCACCTCTCATCAAGTTCTGCCTGCATCCTGAGCATCTCATCACGAAGTGCAGCAGCTTCAATAAAGTCCATTTTACGTGCAGCCTCCTGCATACGTTTGCGTGTAGTTTCTATGCTCTTCTCCAGTTGCTCGTTGGTCATCATCAGCACAATTGGGTCGGCCACGGCAGCAGACTTCATTTCTGTTTCCACGTATGCTCTACGTTCACCTGTAGCCTCTTGAATCTGAATCAGGTTGGTCATCGTACGAGCCTTCTGTATCTGTTGTGGTGTGATGTGGTTCTCCTCGTTGTATTTCAGTTGCTTTTCGCGTCTGCGGTTTGTTTCATCTATGGTTCTGCGCATCGAATCTGTGATATGATCACCATACATAATAGCCTTTCCGTGGATATTACGTGCGGCACGTCCAACTGTCTGTGTCAGACTTCTATGACTACGCAAGAATCCCTCCTTGTCGGCATCAAGAATAGCCACAAGAGACACCTCTGGCAAGTCCAATCCCTCTCGCAACAGGTTTACGCCTACCAAGACATCATATTTCCCTCCTCTGAGATCATCCATAATATGTACACGTTCGAGCGTATCTACATCACTATGTATATAGGCAGTAGCAATGCCATGTCCCAACAAGTATTCCGTCAACTCCTCAGCCATTCGTTTGGTAAGGGTAGTCACCAATGTACGTTCTCCGCGTTCAATACGTTGGTAGATTTCCTCTTCCAGGTCATCCACCTGATTCTGGGTTGAGCGCACTTCTATAGGAGGATCCAGCAAACCTGTAGGACGTATCAATTGTTCTACTATTACACCCTCAGATTGTTCCAATTCGTAGTCGGCTGGAGTTGCACTCACATAGATCACCTGTCGAACCATTTCTTGGAACTCCTCAAATTTAAGAGGTCGATTATCCTTGGCTGCTGGAAGTCGAAAACCATATTCCACCAGATTCTTCTTTCGTGCCTGATCCCCTCCATACATCGCACTTATCTGCGGCACAGAGACATGACTCTCGTCTATAACCACGAGGAAATCATCCGGGAAGAAATCAAGCAAACAGAAGGGGCGACTCCCCGCTACCCGTCCGTCGAAATAACGACTGTAATTCTCTATGCCAGAGCAATGACCAAGTTCGCGTATCATCTCTATATCGTACGTCACACGTTCTTCCAGACGTTTTGCCTCCAAGCGTTTCCCTATTTCCTCGAAATAGGC
>DCHV01000032.1:55908-111353 GCA_002314945.1 Prevotellaceae bacterium UBA1743 | reverse complement strand
GTATCACCTTTCACGCGCATTTCACCACGATTCAGTGATACGTCATTGCGGACATACAAACTTGCAGTCAAGCGACGTAATAGTTCGTTACGGTCAAGTCGTTGTCCCACCTTCAGCGGAATAACATTCTCGTAGAAAGCAGAGGGATTTCCCATGCCATAGATGCACGACACACTACTCACCACTACCACATCCTTTCTTCCACTCAGCAAGGCACTCGTGGCAGACAGTCGCAGTTTGTCTATCTCAGCATTGATAGCAAGGTCTTTCTCTATGTACGTATCTGTACTGGGGATGTATGCCTCGGGTTGGTAGTAGTCGTAGTAACTGACATAGTACTCCACAGCGTTCTGCGGAAAGAATTGTTTCATTTCCCCATACAACTGTGCTGCCAGCGTCTTGTTGTGACTCAGAATCAACGTGGGTTTCCCCACATTGGCGATCACATTGGCGATAGTGAAAGTCTTACCACTTCCTGTTACCCCCAATAGCGTCTGAGCAGGAAGGCCTGAGAGAATACCTTCCGTCAACTGACGAATAGCCTCAGGTTGATCGCCTGTGGGAGCATACTTTGAGGTAAGTTGGAACGAATGGTTCATTCCGTGAGAAACTATTTCGGCGTATCGCTCATCTCCAGTACCAGTTTACCACCCTTCAGGAGTTCGCTGGCCGGGAAATAGAACGAGTCAAGTTTCTTGCCGTTGAGTGTAGCGCTCTGTACATATTTGTGAGTAGCGGAGGTATTGTGTGCCTCTATCACAAAATCCTTTCCACGTCCATATCGTTCACCCAAATGAATGGTAACACGAGGATAGAGGGGACTTGCTATCTCATAGATAGGTTCTGTACGACAACCTCCGTCTGTCTGGAAGAGTCCTAAAGATGCCATGACAAACCAAGCACTCATCTGCCCTTGATCCTCGTCACCCAAATACGCATTTGCCTGACCATACCCATAGTAGCGATCCAGAATAGAGCGTGTCCACTTCTGTGTCAAGTCGGGACGTCCTGCCCAGTTGAAGAGGAAGGCAAAGTGCATACTCTGCTGATTTCCTTGCACAACAGGATAACTCTCAAACACATCATTGGGGGCATTGTAGCGTACCTTGTCGCTGGTTTGGAATCCCCAATCCAGACGTTCCACAAAGGCCTTCTTGCCCATAATATCCACGAGCCCTGGTAAGTCTTGCGGCACGAAATAGCTCAACTGCCATGCGTTACCTTCCACATAGTGAGCACCTACACCCGACTTGAAGGGATCGAAATTCTCCACCCATCCGCCTAAGCTATCACGCATGTGGGCATAGCCGTCTTCAGGATTGATGGCATTTCGCCACCAGGAGCCACGTTCGTTGAAGGTCTTATAGGCTTCCTCGTCACCCAAGGCGAGTGCAAACTGCCCTACTGTCCAGTCGTCAAAGGAATATTCGAGGGAGTTGCTGAAGGTACCCAACTCAATAGGAATATAGTGATACTTCAAGTATGAGAAGAGGCCGTCATTACCAGCATATCCACCTTTCATTCGTACGGCAGGTGCTGTCTGCTGATGAATCATAGCCTCCAAAGCGTGCTTTGCATCATAGTCACGTATGCCCATCTGCCAGGTAGAAACCATCTGAGGTATCTCATGCTCAGCCACCATCACTGGAATATACTTCATACCTGCAGGGCCCTTGGCAAGCCAACCGCCAGCATCATACATCGCCAATTGGGAATGTACCCAGCGTGAAGCCCATTCTGGGGTAATCAAGTTCCACACCTGATTCAGATTCCAGAACGTATTCCAGAAAGCATCACAACCTAATGCAACTTCATTCTGGGGATCCTCAAAACGATGTACATTACCATCAGGGCCCATCCAATCGCCATTTACATCGCTGAATGTATTACGACACATCGAGCGGTATAGATTAGTATAGAAGCGCACCTTTTCACGCAAGACATCTGTCTCTATCTCTACACGGCCTAAAAGGTCTTCCCAAGCATCACGTTGCAGTTTCACCACCTTATCCAGATTCCATCCACAGGGCTTTACTATTTCAGTTTCCAAGTTAAGAGCAGCATTTTCAAGGCTCACAAATGATATACCTGTTCGCACTTGTACCACAGGATTTTCCTTTGTATCAAACTCTACATAGAAGCCTGCATCATCCAGATGTTCACCAGCGAGAGCACGTCCCTCGGATATACTATCATTCACCCAGTATCCGCTTTTCTGGATAGGTTTGTCAAATTCCATCACAAAATGGATTGTGTATTCCTGATCGGCATTAGGTCCCCACACGCGAGGAGTAAGTTGATGCGAGAATCCTTCTATGCGATAGTCACTGATTTGCTTCATTTCCACTTGTTCCAACTGATAGGTATATTCAGCAGGTATCTGCAGGTCTATCATCACACGACCAGGTTGGTTTGACGGGAAAGTATATCGTTGCATAGAGCATCTTGTAGTGGCAGATGCCTCTAACAGGATATCCGTATCAGTCAATCGCACGCTATAATATCCTAAAGGCGTCTTCTCCGAACTCTTGTCTATGCGTGAGCGGTACCCCTCGTCGGGTTTCAACTGGTCACCCACCTGAATCTGAAGAGGACCGTTGGTTGGCATCATACCAAGTCCTGCCATCGTCCATTCGTGGATATGGCTCATACAACCTAATGTCTCTATTGTATGTTGATAACCACCTTGCCAACCAGGATTCTGATTATCAGGACTCAGTTTCACCATACTAAAAGGCATCCAGGGGCCTGGAGCAATCATCCAGCGGGAGTGTCCCACGCCAATGCTTGTATCTACATAATCGGTAACACTACGGAATTTCTGTTTAGGTCCTCCATTCAGGTCATATTTTATTGTCTTTACATCCAGCAGATTGGCTGTATGTTCCTTATCTTTCAGTTCAACACCTTTAGCCAGCATACGTATCTGGTCGATCAGAATCCAATACCCTTCAGCTACCGAGACACATACATGATTGTCACCACGTATCAAGTCCTCACGTTTGACAGGAAAACGTAATACTTTCTCCTGTGCATTTTCACAGTTGCCAAATATTGGGTCGTCTGAAGTACCTGTCAGCTCATAGCGTTGCGAACGACCGTTTACGCTTAGTTTAACCACGGAGCCTCTGGGATTTACATCCACCAAATCAACCTCCAGCACACCTTCAGCATCTTTCTTCAGGCAGTCGATACCGAAGAGTATATTGATATCATGAGTACGCCAACCAGCCGAGTAGCTTGTGCCGCCCCATTCATCCAGAGGGCCAGGCAAAGCGTAGGGACAATCCTCAGCCGGTGTGGAATGTCCTATCACATACTGTCTATCCTCAAAACCGAAATCCTTAGTCACATACTCGCTATAGCCATCAGGAGCCATAGCAAATTCTGCAGGACTATTGTCACTGGTTCCTATTTCCCATAGCGTGCTTATTGGACCACTATCTTGTGCCGTATCACATGCTTGCAGGGCCAACACGGCCAATCCTATTGTAAACAAACTTCTTTTCATATTATATAGGTTTTATATTATTTTCGAAATAAAAGTTCATATCACCAACACTCTGTCTCTTCTACAATTTCAGGAATAGTAGAGGCATGATATACAGGGTCTTTTCCTTCTCGTTTCTGCTGCTGGTAATCCTGAAGAAGACGTATAGCGTACTTTCCCAACAGGAGGATGGCGATGAGATTGCATACACTTACTATCACCATTGCAAAATCAACCAACGCCCATACGACGTCTATTGCCATGAGCGAACCGACGAATACCAATCCGACGAGAAAGACACGATAAGCATTCACTACAGCCTTTGTATGAGAACCATTGCAAAGGAACTCGAAATTACATTCTCCATAGTAGTAATTACCTATGACGCTGGAGAAGGCAAAGAAAAAGATAGTCACAGCTATAATCGACTTGCCTATCTCTCCGATATGGGCAGAAAGAGACACCTGAGTCAGTTCAATACCATTGGCACCACAATCATACAATCCCGAGCACATAATAATGAAAGCCGTACAGGAGCATACCACAAGTGTATCGGTAAATACACCAAGCGTCTGTATAAGTCCCTGCTTCACAGGATGTGTCACCTCGGCCGTAGCTGCTGCATTGGGTGCGCTACCCTCACCTGCCTCGTTGCTGAATATACCACGTTTGAACCCCATCATCACAGCCATGCCTATAGTGCCACCAGCAGCCTGCTCGAAGCCGAAAGCATTCCTCACGATAATCATGAATACATTGGGAATCTCCGTCACATTGACTATGATTACCCACAATGCTATCGCTAAATAGAAGAGTGCCATGAAAGGTACCACCACAGAGCAGAACTTGGCAATACGCTGAATGCCACCAAAAACAACAAATGCGGTTAGCAAAGACAACATCACGCCCATCATCATAGGGCTGATTCCAAAGGCCTGTATGAAGGAAGAGGAGATAGTGTTCGCCTGCACCATGTTGTTCGTCATGCCAAACTGAAGAATAATAGCTACGGAAAAGATACAAGCAAACCATCTTTTCTTCAATCCCTTCGTTATATAATAGGCAGGTCCGCCTATATAAGATTCCTTCCCTCGTGTCTTAAACAGCTGTGCCAAGGTACACTCGACAAAGGTGTTTACACTACCTATCAGTGCCATTACCCACATCCAAAAGATAGCACCAGGACCACCTACCACGATTGCCGTTGCCACACCAGCCAAATTGCCTGTTCCTACACGAGAAGCAAGCGAGATGGTGAATGCCTGGAAACTACTTACTGTTTTCTCACCATTCTTCGATTGAGTAGGTTGAAACAGGAGGCGTATCATTTCTCCAATCATACGGAACTGCATGCCTCTCGTTTTCACAGTAAACCATATACCTACAACCGAAAGAACTACGACCAGTAATGTACCTAAGGGTTCATTGATTAGATTCAGAAAATTTGCAATTGATTTCTCCATTCATAATATGTAATTATCTGCAAAGATATAGAGAATTATGATAACAACAAAGGAATCGTGCTTCATTACACTATACAATTTGCAAATAACCGTTACATCACATTAAGACTCAGTCATCCATAAAGCAGACATAAGGCATCGATAACAAATTCGTTATGCGAGCACTATACTTCCCTTATGTTTGCGTTACAGAAAAGTGTATTATCGCTCTTCTACGTGAAGAGTAGGCAGGTTGTGTGATGAGTCCTGAGAATGCACTTTCAGATAGACGAGAGCGCGACCTTCGTAGAAATTACCTTCTGACAGAGACGTATATTTCTTGCCTTCAGGATCATACTGATTACCGTTGTCAATCCCAAGAATTGTTGCATTTTCAGCTGAGACAACAAAAGAACCAGAAAACGTGGGTATGCGGTGCCCCTTGCTAT
Organism: Prevotellaceae bacterium UBA1743; assembly: GCA_002314945.1. GTDB lineage: Bacteria > Bacteroidota > Bacteroidia > Bacteroidales > Bacteroidaceae > Physcousia. The sequence goes on along the minus strand of DCHV01000032.1, from coordinate 105,972 downwards.
CGACTGCATCAATTTCATAAATCTTCACTTCCCCCTCGGAGTCGGGATTGAGACAGGTTGATTTGATTTCGGAAGGTTGTTCATCTGTAGTAGAAACGGACCATTCAGCTACTTTCTTACCTCCGTTGTAACCTACGACTTTCAACTCGCCTGCCTTGTACGGAACTTGCCACATGGCACTGCAACTATCCCGATCCACTTTCTGCCTGCCGTATTTCTTACCTCCCGCCTTGAGTTCAACCTCCTGGCAGTTACTATAGGCATATACCGTCAACAGGTTTCCCTCCTCCCAGTTCCAGTGGCATTTGACAGGACGTATGCTCCAGTCGAAATCTCTCTCGTCATCAACCAGAACTCCTGCATAGACAGCTGGTTCTTGAGTCCACAGACACTTTCGGAGGAAGGCTTCTGATTTAGGAAATCCTGCCACATCGAAGATACCATCATCCCAACCTCTCGTATCTGGCCAGACGACTTCTCCGAGGTAATCAAAAGCAACCCAGATAAACTCGCCAATAGCAGCAGGACACTTTTCTATACTTGCATGGTTCTTGTAGGTGTGATATGTCTCAGTTCCAAGAATGATACGCTCTGGATGCTTCTCATGTTCAGCCAGATAGAGGCTATCCGGGTGAATCCTGTCAATATAATTATAACCGGCAATATCCATAATATCCATAAAGCCGTATGCATTGGCTCCTACAAAGAAATCACATCCTGCAGTTACAGGACGTGTGGGATCTTCCTGATGAGAAATATCCCGAAGTTCCTTCAGCAGTTCGTTTCCTTGAATACGCTGATTAGGAATCTCATTGCCAAGCATATACATGATGAGACAAGGGTGATTCCTGTCCCTTCTGATTAGTCGTCGCAAATCTGTATCATGCCATTGGTCGAAATACAGGTGATAGGTATATGGCATTTTGCCGTAGGAAGTCTCGCTATAGCCCCATTCCTGACCACGGTTCCACTCATCGAAAATTTCATTGGTGGCATATAGACCTATCTCATCACACAGTTCATAGATATATGGGGCATGAGGATAATGACTGAGACGAACTGCATTACATCCCATCTTCTTGAGTTCCCTAAGACGATATTCCCACACTTCTCTCGGCACAGCAGTACCGAAACATCCTGCACTCTGATGCATACAGACACCTTGGATTTTCTCAGGTACGCCATTGACAGTCATTCCCGCAGTATTACTGAATTTGATTTCACGCAACCCTACTTTCATTTCATTTCTATCCATCACTTTTCCTTCACAGAGAAGTTCGCATACGAGAGTATATAGTGAAGGAGATGAAGAGGACCACAGTTTCGGGTTATCCACAGGCATCTCGAGGCTAAAATCTGAGGTGGTGAAATCGCCAATGACTCTCGGTTCAGAAACACTGGTAATAAGTCTCTCTCCATCCATCAAACTGAATCGAACCTCGCATTGTTTCTTGACGCGATTATTGGGTTGTGCGGGTTGTGTATCGGTTGTCTCATCGTTTCTCGTCCAAATAAACAACGAGGTATTGTCTGTCCATGCAAAACGCGTCTCTGGATATGCATTAGCAATAACTCTACAATCTATACCTAAGACAGCCTTTTCAGTCGAAGCACTTAGGGTACGAGCAAACGTAGCATCGTGAACAAAATGAATCTGATTATCTATCACCAGATGAACATCCCTGTAGATACCTGAACCAGAATACCATCGGGAAGCGGGTTGGAGAGAATTATCCACTTTCACAGCTATGACATTCTCACTCCCATCCGTCTTGACGTAAGGAGTGATATCATACTCGAATGAATTGTAGCCGTTGGGATAACGTCCCACCATACGACCATTTATCCACGTCTCGCTGTTCATATACACGCCATCAAAACGCAACGTCACACGTTTACCTTCATATTTATCATCCAATGTAAAATGTTTTCTGTACCAAGCAGTTCCGCAGGGCATATAGCCACCTTGTGGCCCACTGGGGTTGGATTTGTCATAACGTCCCTCTATGCTCCAGTCATGAGGTACGTTCAGGGTACGCCACGAGGAATCATCGAGTGAAGGTGCCGACCAATCGTTCACCACTCCATTCTCGCACAGCTGAAACTTCCATTCATTGTTGAAATTTAAAATTTCAGATGCCTGAACAGAGAAGAATCCAGCAAATGCAAGACACAGGGTCGCAAGATAACTAAGTCGATTCATATTTGCTATAGTGTTGGTTAATTCAAAATGTACTTTTCAGCGTTCTTGTAGAAAATCTTATCTTTATCTTCGTCAGAAATCGGAAGACTCTTGATAAAATCTACCGCCCCCTTGAAATCCTCATAAGGGAAATCTGAACCAAACATAATTTTATCTATTCCAACTGTTTTGATTGCACAATCAATCACAGGTTCTTCATAAACACCACTGGTAGTCATATAAATATTGCCACGTTTGAAATAATTGGCTACTGATTCTTTTGCAATCATGGTAGGATCAATTTCAGGAGTAATAGTACCGATTCTGTTGTCTATTCTTCCAAGACAGTATGGCAAAAATTCCGCCATGTGTCCGACGATTATCTTCAAATTGGGAAATTTGTCAAAAGTACCATTGAATATTAATAGTAAGACAGTACGCATCACATCTACTCCATAACCAAATACAGCACCCTGCAATGTGTTTGTCACAGTGAGATAATCACCGTATGGACTCTGTGGATGAATATAAATAGGAACATTCAGTTCTGCGCATTTAGCCAGTAGTGGGAGGAATTTTTCATGATAAAGAGCCTCTTCGCCATAATTGGAATGCGTATGCCAATACTTGAGACCCAGTTCATTGACTGCCCTCTCAAGTTCTCTTATCGATTCTTCTACATAAGGTATCGGCAAAGAAATAGTACCCACATATCTTCCATGATTATCCTTGACAGCTTGAGCAATAGCATTATTTGTCTTCTGAGCGTACTTGACAGACTCCTCAAGTGGCAGTTCTTCTATTCCAGAACCACTCGAAACCGCTGCACAGGTTACGCCTGCATAATCCATAAATTGAAGTCTATTGCTCTCGAGCGAAGTCAAGAGGGATAGGGATGATAATTTCTCGCCGAATGGATGTTGCCAATAATAATTAAAATCAACGGGATTACTGCAATTTTCCCTGAGCCAAAATCCCTCTCCATCTCTAAAATATGGATATTCTGTTCGAGTCCTCATATAATCAATGTAATCAGAGAGATAGAAGTGGTGTTCAAGATCTACGACTTTCGTTGGGGAATAAGGTAGCTTTATGTCGTCTGAGCAACTAAACAGCATACATGTAAGTCCCAAAAATAGAAATGAATTTACAGATAGTTTCATTGTGAAGAAGAATAATGGTGATTAAGATTATTCATAGATAAAAAAAATGGCGGACAGATGTTTCGAATCCATCCGCCAGTAATGAACTTAATATCTATATGGAGATTATTTTTTTGTTGCCTTAGGCCCAAATCCTAATGCCATAGCATTCTCGGCAAGAGTTGCCTTCTTCTCTTCGTCCGAAAGGATGGGGCTATCAGAAACCAAAGTAACGGAACCTGGGAAGTCCTCGTAAGGATAATCGGTGGACATCATGACATGCCCTTTGGTGAAGACATCAAGAGAACAACGCAATGCTTCGGGGAGGAAGTTTCCGCTTGTGGTAGCATATATGTTATTCTTGAAATAATAACTTGGTTCGTGCTGATAGCCGCCCATTCCTGGGGGTACAGAGTGAACACCTTGACGCCATGCAGTATCAACACGATTCATCAGGAATGGGAATGCTTCACCATCATGTCCTAGGATAACCTTCAACTTGGGGAACCGGTCAAATACACCACGACAAATCATGCGCATGAGACAGATGTGAGCGTCAACCATAAAACCAAGTGCAGGTCCGTTGAGTGCATATCCAAATTCGGTAATCTCCTTGATGTTGGAGAAATTCGGATGCAAGTACATAGGCATATCCATTGCTTCGAGTTTCTCGAAAATAGGCCAATATTTGGGATCATCGATATATTTACCTCTCATATTGGAAAGACAGCTCCATCCAAACAATCCCATCTTTGCAGCCCTATCAATCTCCTTTACAGACCATTCTGGATCATCTGGAGCAAGTGAAATCCAGCCACCAAATCTGTCTGGATATTTCTGTATGGCTGCTGCAAGCCTATCATTAGCATCAGTGGCTATTAGTTTTGCTGTTTCACCTTCGAAATATTCCGAACCTGGAGTGGTGAGCGAAAGGTGAGCATAATCTACTCCTGCAGCATCCATATTTTTGATTCTACCTTCATCCAAATCTCTAACGATTTTTTCCATTTCGACCATAGCTGGATCGTTCATGTCCATAGACAAAGCGTCTCCCAATTCTGCGGATGACAGACGTAGTAGCTGGGTTGAAAAATGATGCTCAATGTCAAATACTTTAAAATTGTTCTTCATAATTACAATCAGTTAAAAAGTTTATAAATTAGGTTATTGAAATAATCAATTGTTGATTTGGGTTCTTTTTTTGATAGTTGCCTCGTAGGTGATAAGCACGCAGATTACGGTAAGGAAAACCATCCACAAACCAGTAATGCAGGAGGAACCAAATTCAGGATTGTCCATAAACTCCAGTGTTTCGAGTGCAGATGATATCAACAGAAGTCCGACGATTGTCCATGCAAGCCATTTGAATGTCTTGTATGAATCGATATAACGGTTCAGTTCTACGAGGAAACAGATGGCAGCAATGCAAAGAATCTGGCTGGAATATTTTATCAGAGGATTGCTGATAGGCGGCAGGAAAACCACTCTTGTCGCCAATATCAGAAAAATGGATATCGGAATAACGATGCTAAAAGTGAGTTTCGGTGTAACCTTTGGTATAATGGCATAAGCCATCAAGACAACAATGGTAAAGACTTCCAGAAAACCGACTATCCATAGTGGGATGCGCATTTCTGAAGCATGAGCAAAAAATATCGGTATTATAACCATCAATACGCTTATGGCAAGTTTGATGACAAGTGCCAAAGAAACCTTAGAAATTTTGGTTTCGGGAATGTTAATTTTCTTCATGACAAAAAATATTATAAGTTTTACATAGTAGTTATGTTGATGATTATCTCAGTTCATGACCAAAGAAAGTTGCACATCTCTTGCGGCCATTCACCTTGATAATAGAATAATCCATCACGTCTTCCGAATTTTTCAACTTAAAATAATTTGTTTCCATAATCCTAATATTTTAAATTTCAGATATTTCATTTATCAATTCGACAGGTCATATTATTCAATTATCATGGGTTTTTCAACACCAAAAACATGAAATAAACATTCCTGCCACCACAAAATTATTGAAAAAATATTAATCATGCAAGAATTAGTGAATATTATTTCAAGATGGAACAAATATGGTGTACTATACAGCATACGACGAAATAAATAGTATCACAGAATTTTGAAACCAAAAGAAAAGATGTAACTTTGTGGCAAAAATAAAATTCAATCAAAAAAGAGAGACAATATGAGAAAAATCAGAAATGTAACAGCAAGGGGAGGATGGGTATTCCTCCTGACCTGTATGATGTTTGCATCAAGCGAGATGAAGGCACAAAGTGAAGAACAACTACTACTGAGCGGATGGCGATTCCACAAGGGCGAACTGCAGGGAGCAGAGGCAGCTCAATATGATGACGCACAATGGGAGGAGATATGCATTCCTCACGACTGGGCAATCAAAGGGCCGTTTGACAAGGACGTGGATAAACAGGTATCACTCATCGAACAGGATGGCGAGAAGAAAGCTACAGAGAAAACTGGTCGCACGGGTGCTCTGCCTTGGATAGGAGAAGGTTGGTACCGCAATACATTGACGATTCCAGAGGGTTTCGCAAGCGCAGAACTGATTCTGGATGGTGTGATGGCGGAACCTCATGTATGGGTGAATGGCGAGGATGTAGGCTTCTGGGCAAACGGCTACACGACGTTCAATCTCGACTTAGGCAAGGCAATCCCAGCAGAGAATGGAGCACTGAAACCTGGAAAATATCCTGTGGCTATCCATGTAAAGACTCGCCCAGAGTCAAGCCGCTGGTACCCTGGTGGTGGAATTTATCGCCCTGTACGTCTGGTTCTGCACAAAGAGCGCTACCTATGCTCGTTCGAGACATTCGCACGCACCACGAAGCTGGATGGCATCAATGCCGATGCTACCAAGGCTGCTGTGGCTAAGTTAACCGTGAGCAACACCATCAACGAGAAAAGCAACGGACAGCTGAAACTGCGCCTCACTTTAAAGGATGGAGAAGGTAAGGAATTGAGCAAAACACAGAGCGATCTGAAGGGCGGCCACGACGAGATCACCTCGGTGATGGAGGCAAAGGACGTTTTGCTGTGGAGCGTTGAACACCCTGTACTATATACACTCACAACCGAGTTAGTGGAGGGCGAGCGTGTATGGGACACCCGAGACACAAAGGTCGGATTCCGCATGGTGGAGAGCAATAGCAAGGGATTCTTCCTAAATGGGCAACCTATTAAGTTCAAGGGTGTATGTATGCACCACGACTTAGGTTCGGTAGGTGCAGCCTTTATCAAGGATGCGTTCCGCCGTCAGGTACGTCTGTTGCGTGACATGGGTTGCAACTCTATCCGTACCTCGCACAATATTCCCTGTCCCTGGCAGTTGGACATCTGCGACGAGATGGGTATGATGATCATGGCTGAGAGTTTTGATACCTGGAAAGAAGGCAAATGCGAAAACGACTACAATATCTTCTATGACGTAACAGACACGAAATCGGTGAATGCTGACGGACGCAAATGGTACCAGCGTGATATCACCAATCTGGTAAAGGTGAACCGCAATCATCCCTGCGTAGTGATGTGGAGCGTAGGTAATGAGGTACCTGACCAAGGCTCGCCATACGGTTACTTCGTGACAAAGGATATGCAGCACATCATACACAATCTGGATGGCACACGCCCCTGCACGATGGGAGCTAACAACTCATGGGCTTGCATCGAGGGTGGTATGTGGCAGGAACTCGACATACCCGGCATGAACTACCAGCTTCGCGGCTATGAGAACGGAGAGAAAAACTCGGCCACAGGTATGATACTTGGTACAGAGACCTGCTCAACTATATCCACACGTGGAATGTACCGTTTCCCCGTAAAAGAAGAAGTACACGCAATACATCCCGACCGTCAGGAGACAAGCTACGACCTATGCACCTGTGCATGGGGTGAGCTACCCGACGACGACTGGATGTGGCAGGACAAAGATCCAAATGTGATGGGCGAGTTCGTATGGAGCGGTTTCGACTATCTGGGCGAACCAACCCCCTACTACGAGAACTGGCCTTCAAGAAGCAGCTACTTCGGCATCTACGACTTAGCAGGTCTTCCCAAAGACCGTGTATTCCTGTATCGTGCTCGTTGGAATGCTGGTGAAGAAACCTTGCATCTGCTACCCCATTGGACATGGCCAGGAAGAAAGGGCGAAGTGACACCCGTATTCTGCTATACAAACTATCCAGAAGCTGAACTCTTTGTGAATGGAAAGAGCCAGGGACGACGCAAGCATGGGGATGCAGATCTGAAAGAATGGAAAGAGAATACCGTGAAGGCGGATATGCCATGGGGCGGTCAAGGTGACTTTCCCAACCCTGACGCGAAGAACAACCGCCTCGACCGCTTCCGCATGAGATGGATGGATGTAGTATATGAACCAGGCGAACTGAAAGTGGTGGCATACGACGCGCAGGGACGCAAAGCAGCGGAGCAAATCGTACGAACCGCAGGAAAGCCTCACCATATCGTATTGAAAGCCGACCGCGCGACTATGCCTGCCACGCCACAGGATGCAGCTGGCAACAGATTGGACACTCCAAGCCTGACATATTTCACCGTGAGTGTAGTAGATAAGGACGGCAACCTTTGCCCAGATGCAGAGAATCAGCTTTCTTTCCAGGTGAAGGGTACGGGAGCACGTTTCAACAGTTGCTGCAATGGCGATGCCACATCATTAGAAGTATTCACCAATCCCACGATGAAAGCATTCCATGGTTTGCTGGTGGTGACACTGGAAAGTACGCCCGAGAAGGGTACGGCTGAACTTATCGTGAGCGGAAAAGGCCTAAAGAGCGCTACGGGAACTGTCGTCGTGGAGTAAAATCCACGACGTATCAGTCACCAAAGAAAAGTGCATTGATCACCGCATTGTCGCCTCGTACATGATTGGCTTGAACAGTAATCGAACGGTGATAAGTATAAACGAGATAGACTCCCCCTGTAATGTCTGTGAGACGTACAGAGGGAGTTATTCTATTCTGAGTCTCCATATCAAAAGCCTCAACGAGTAAATCGCGACCGCCTTTGTCGCAGTCGGCAAAATAGACAGCTACAGTATAGGGCTTTTCCTCCTTCAGTGTAATATGAACAGGACACATGGAACAGCCTTGTGAATAATAGCAACCCTGCACACGAGGAGCATCTGCCTCAGGACGGATGGGGAGAGTAGCACGAGGATCCAACGGAGTGCGATCAGTAGTGCGCGCTGATTTCTCATTATTTGTTCCCAGCACTCCAAAGGTGATAGATTTTACATACGAAGGTAGAACTTGCAAATCGGATGACTGAGGACCTCCACCTACGATAAAGTAACCATCACGTCCGTATTTCTTATACCAATCGCCATGAGTATTACGATCAACTTTCTTCACGCGGGCAGTATAGACATACTGCTCTTTCTTAGATTTTTGCAACTTGCCTTTACCAAACGTCTGTACACGATACTCACCAGAACTTAACTCAGGAAGATATACGAAATCAGCATCCTCTTGGATATTCTCTAACTGCTTACCATCGAGAGTAATAGATGTATAAGAAAGGCCTTCCTTAGGAATCGCCCATTGTGCACGACAACCAGAGGGTACACACAATGTGTGTACCCCAGACTTCATGTCGGAAGAGGCACGGATGACACCATGAGGAGTATTTACAGAACCTGACACTCTGGTGGCAAATCCAGAGAAATGGGGTTTTACAGAAAATAGGGAGAATCCACCTGTAAGGGGTTTCACTCCAAGCATTTCCTCGGTCAACCAAGAGGTGACTCCTGCTCCCCAAGGATGAGCAAGACTGGTGGGGCCACACTGATAGTAAGGGATAGGGCCATTTTTTCCTATATGTTTATTCAATTCTGGATGATAAACCTCAAAGAAGCAAGAAGCACCATACTCAACCTGCCCTCCCCACACATCACGTACGGAAGCAAAAGCATCCTGATAATGTCCGGCATGTGCCATTGCCTGAAGCAGGAAATACTGATTGAAAGGTGAGAAAGAGTTGCGTTGCAGGCGGTCAGAGAAATCGCGATGGTACAAGGTGGAGAGATTAGGTAATAGGTCGGCCTTGATAGCATTGGCAGAGGCATGAAGGCCTAACTGACTTAGATACTCAGGATTGCATACTTGACGAGTCTTTCCTTCTGCCATACGATACAATTCAGAAGCAGGAGCCTCTTTACCTAATTCCTGAAGCACGGCAGCCAACTGTTTCCATGTGGCAATGGCTTGCATCTGATAACACAGCTTTCCTTCCTTACAATCGGGATTATCGAAACCTTGTCCCAAACGAATGTCCCAACCATTGAAAGCGAGATTGGTAGGATTGTCGAAGATATCCCAGGCATGATACACACGCTGCATGGCTTTAGGCAGGAGTTCGCGGAAACCTTCCTTATCACCTGAATACATGTAATAATCCACTAAACTGGATACCCAATATAGCTCATAACTTTCTATCCCATTGGGATGAGATTCTGTCCAATGTAGGTTCTTGAAGACCTCATCGTAGTTGGAGAAAGCAACCAAGGAAGCTGCCTGTGCAGGATAGGCATCGCCCGTCCAGGAGATACGGTCACCTCGATCTATAAGGATAGCACCAAAACAATCCATACGCTGATTGGCTCTCACATCGTATGCTCCTACGTACCAGACACGATTGAAAAGATCGTTATCAGAATCGAATGAACCCGTATAATTGGCAGGTTTCGTCTGAGATACAGCACGAAGCGAGGTAATGGTGAAGGGGTGGCGTACATCAGTAAAATGCAAGAAGCCAAAACGGACTCCTTCGTAGAATTCCTTATTAAGTTCCAACCGATATGTATTACCATAGCGAATAGGCTTGGCTTGCTTGTTATTCCAGGACATTTGGGTTACGTTGTATTCACTGATACCCATTTCCAAATCAGCATCCATATCAGCACAATCCATCTCTATCCATGCAGGTAGTTCCACTCCAAAGTCGAGACGGATGGAGCAAGGTCCTGTCACCTGAATAGCACATTGCTCGGCAGATACAGCATCCAACCCACGCACGTTTCCTTTCCCCGACAAAACATCTGCTTTCACTGGATGCATGACAAACACCTGTAGCGAATCCTCAACACGAGGATTATTCCAAATATATCGAACTAATGGATCGGGTGAGGCTTTCACCTCAGGACCTGATAAAGTACCACCAGACAAGTAACGATATGGCTGGGCAATTGGAGAACGACGTGACGTTACATCGTCAGCAAGAACAGACGTTGATACTACGCATCCCAAAAGGAATACGAGGAAAGGATGTGATTTCATCTTTAAAAATTGGTTACTATAAACTATTCAGGAAGGAACGTGTCACTTGGAAACTCTTCTCGGCCATTGTCTCCCAGAAATTCAAATACTCATTGAAATGATTCTCAGCACCAGGTACATCGCTGACGATACGGAAACTGAGGAAAGGTACATTGTAGAGGTAAGCCACCTGAGCTATGGCAGCACTCTCCATATCTACAGCCACTCCATCGGGGAAATTCTTCTTGATGACATCCAACTGATCACGGTTGGTAATAAACTGATCGCCAGTACATATAACACCAGCCACCACGTGCACCTCGCCAGATACAGATAATGCTTTATCCAGCAACATCCTGTCTCCCTCAAATCTATTAGGGAGCCCTTGAACCTGACCTGGATCGAGATTCTCACCACACCACACATCGTGGTAGCATGTATATTGGCTCACCACAACATCCATCACCTGAAGCGAAGCATCAATACCTCCTGCTGCACCAGTACTGATGATACAGTCGGGGTGGTAATTAAGAATCAGGTTAGTCACTCCTGTTGCAGCATTCACTTTGCCTATACCACATTGCTGGAGGATAACCATATTCTTACCTATTGTTCCTATTAAGTAAGACTGAGGTCCTTGTTTTTCCTCGCGAGAATCACTCATCATACTTGCCACCTGATTATACTCAACCACCATGGCTGTCAAAACACCGATCTTCATTGTTTTTTATGTTATGAATTTATAATTGTCACGCAAAGATATGAATTTTACGGATAGAAGAGGCAATTTTCTCGGAATAATGTCCTAATTTTGCATTCAAAAGAATATGACATAATGGAATTTATCCTAAACATTCTTTTGGAAAGTTGGGAATTACTCAACGAAATGTCGCCCTATCTGTTGCTGGGATTCCTCTTGGCAGGACTGATGCATGTGTATGTCCCACATACACTCTACAATCGACATTTAGGGAGCAACAATATGCATAGTGTACTCTTGGCTGCCCTGATAGGCATCCCTCTCCCACTCTGTTCATGTGGTGTAATTCCCACCGCAATGGGGTTGAAGCGTCATGGAGCAAGCAAGGGAGCAACGGTTTCTTTTCTGACAGCTACTCCGCAAACAGGTATTGATAGCATCATAGCCACCTATAGTTTAATGGGACTTCCCTTTGCCCTGATACGTCCTATTGCAGCACTCATCACCGCCCTATTCGGGGGATGGATGACAAACCTCTGCGACAACACAACATCAGAGACATACGCCCCTGTTGAGAAGCAGGAGGAAAGCAAAGGGAAAACGTCAACTCTGAAAAGCATACGCGAGGTATTTCAGTATGCCTTTGTAGAGATGATGGAGGATATAGGGAAATGGCTTGTAGTAGGTTTGCTGATAGCAGGCATCATTACAGCGGCCATCCCAGACAGTTGGTTCGGTATCTTCCAGGGAAGCTCGTTCTACAGCATCCTCTTTGTACTTCTCTTCAGCATACCCATGTATCTATGCGCCACAGGCAGCATACCTATAGCAGTAGCGCTAATGTTGAAAGGGCTTACACCAGGGGCAGCCTTTGTTCTGCTGATGGCAGGTCCTGCCAGCAACGCAGCAAGCATCCTGGTGATTCGTCAGATATTGGGCCGTCGCACGATGCTCACCTACCTATGCTCCATCATTCTCTCGGCAATATGCTTCGGATTGCTCATAGATGTCTGCTTACCGCAGGAATGGTTTACTGGTATGGCAACATCCTATTCCTGCCACGAAACAAGCACAGGATGGTTCTCACTGTCGTGTACCCTATTGATGGTAATCCTAATGCTACACGCATTGTGGCACCATCACCGACACCCGCATCATCATGAAACACACGAAGAGAAAGGATGTAAAAATTGTGAATTATGAATTATGACATATTTATAGATGCCATCACCAAGGAGATAGAGAAAACACCCTCTGCTACCCTATACAAAGAGAGAGGGAGACTCAGACAGATGAATGGCGACAAAAAAGGCGCACTCGAAGACATACGTACCGCACTAAAAATGGATCCTACACTACTGGATGGCACGAACGGAGAATACAAATTGTAAATGGGACTTGAACTAAACAAAATACATATACCAGGCATCCGAGAGAAGATGCCACTGGTCATCTCTGGCCCATGCAGTGCCGAGACGGAAGAACAGGTAATGGAAACAGCACGCAAACTGTCAGCATGTGGCGTGCAGGTATTCCGGGCAGGAATATGGAAACCGCGCACCAAGCCAGGAGGATTCGAGGGAAATGGCGAAAAAGCCCTCCCTTGGCTAAAACAGGTAAAAAAAGAAACTGGAATGCTCGTCACTACCGAAGTAGCCACACCTGCACACGTGGAGGCAGCTCTTCGTATGGAAGTAGATATCCTATGGATAGGTGCACGTACCAGCGCTAACCCATTTGCCATCCAAGATTTGGCAGATTGTCTGACTGGAGTAGAGATACCTGTATTTGTAAAAAACCCTGTAAGTCCAGATATCGAGCTATGGGTTGGTGCACTAGAAAGATTCAACAGAGCAGGAATACGTCAGTTGGGGGCTATCCATCGCGGTTTCAGCAGTGCCGATCAAAAGATCTATCGCAACATGCCCCTATGGCATATACCCATTGAACTGCACAGAAGATATCCCATGCTGCCTATCCTGTGTGACCCAAGTCACATGGGAGGACGCCCTGAATTGATAGCGCCTCTCAGCCAACAGGCATTGGACATGGGCTTCGACGGATTGATGATAGAAAGCCACGTATGTCCAACTTGTGCGTGGAGCGATGCAAAACAACAGATTACGCCTGAGGTACTGCATGAGATACTTGACCATCTCGTTCTGCGTGAGGCAGTAGAAAGCACAGAAATTCTGGAAGGACTGAGGAAACAGATCGATGAAATGGACGACCAATTGATGGACCTCCTTTCCAAGAGAATGTACATAAGTCGTCAGATAGCACAATACAAGAAGGAACAGAACATGCGTATCGTACAGTCACAGAGATACGCAGAAATCCTGGACAAAAGAGCCGAACAAGGATCACGTTGCAAGATGGACCCGGATTTTGTCAGACGCACATTTGAAGCCATCCACGAGGAAAGTGTCCGACAGCAAACGGATATTTTCAAGTCATAAAAACAAAGAAGCCTCGGTCGAAAAAACCGAGGCTTCTTTGTTTTTACATCTAAGCGTATCAATCCATCACTTTGATACGGACATTGCGATACCATACATCATCACCATGATCCTGTAGGCCGAAGTAACCTTCATGCTTCTCGCCACCCATATTGATCATCAACTCGTATGCAATGGGGAAATCGCCACCCTTGCAGAACTTGCTTGCTGCAAGCATCTCTTCCCACTTCGGGGTCCACAAGTGATATTCCAATACCTTCTCGTCATTCTGGTAATGAATCACAGTACCCTTGAAGACAACAATCTTAGCCTTGTTCCATTCGCCGAAAGGATTAGCATTCTGAGGCTTTGCAGGAATCATGTCATAGAGAGAGGCTGACTGGCGATTGCCATCTACGCCCAACTGAGCATCCACATGATTCTCGTTGTCCAGTACCTGGTATTCAGAGGAAGATTGCCAGATGGGGAGATACTCCTGCTTGCCATCCACGGTAGTAGTCACCTCTTGTGCCATGTAGAAGATACCAGAATTACCACCCTTGCTAACCTTGTATTCCAATTCCAACGTAAAGTTGCCGAACTTGTGAGCGAAAATCAAGTCGCCACCACCTTCTGCCTGAGCTTCGCCTGTACCAGAGCCCTTCAGATGAATTGCACCATCAGCATTTTCCCAACTGGCAGGAACTGCATCCTGGCCGTAGCCACGCCATCCGTCAAGACTTGTACCATCAAACAGTACATAGTAGCCGTCCTCGTCCTGCTTCAACTGAGTGAGATCTACCTGATCCTTCTCAACGATAGTATAATCCAGAGGAGCAGCTTCTTCCTGTTGCTTATTCTCGCAACATGCACAACTTGCACAATTGCAGTTACACTTGCATTTGTTCTGACATGAAGCCAGAAGCATTGCTGCCGTAGCAGCCATCAAAATAACCTTTTTCATATTGCTAATATTAAAAACTGGTTCAAAGGTACGATTAAGTGAAAGATTTACCAAATAATTTTGAGTAAATCTGAGCGATAGTACCTTCGAGTGTAGCTCAGAGGTACGATTAAGTGAATGATTTACCAAATTATTTTGAGTTAAACTTATTTTTCTCCCCATGAAACAGAGAATGGAGCAGCCACTTTGCTTGTACCACGGGATGTGTTAGGTTCAGGACCCATGACAAAGTGGAGTGAGCCACCTTGTGTTATATCCTGGTAAGTAATCCAGTTTTTATCGAGCGGTTTGCCATTGATCGTGGCTTGCTGGATATAGACATTCTCCTCCGAATTTCCATCTGCCGTGACAACAAACTTCTTGCCATCTTCCAACGTGAGTGTCATCTTGCTGAAAAGAGGACTTCCCAACACATACTGAGGCGTACCAGGCGTGACTGCATAAAGTCCAAGGGCAGAGAGTACATACCAAGCAGACATAGCACCCTGATCTTCATCACCTGGATATCCATCTGGAGATGTATTGTACAGTTTTCGCATTATCTCGCGTACCCAATACTGAGTTTTCCAGGGTTGACCTGCATAGGTATAGAGATAAGGTGCGTGTTGGATGGGCTGATTACCATGTTCATATTGTCCCATGTCAGAAACGACCATCTCGACCATCTCATTATACACCTCGCCATAGAATCCGAAATCAATAATCGGGAGGGTGGAAAATACAGAATCAAGTTTGCATACGAATGCAGCATCACTACCATAGAGGCGGATGAGGCCCTCCACGTCGTGCATCACCGACCAATTGTAGTGCCACGCATTCCCTTCTATAAAAGGTCCTCCCCATGCACCAGGACGAAAATCGGGAGTCCAGTTCCCTTGTCTGTCACGTCCACGCATGAAACCGACCTCTGAAGAAAAGACATTACGATAGTAGAACATCGATTCTCCGAAGCGTTTCTCCCACTCGCCATCTCCCGAGAGTCGTGCAAAAAGTTGCCCGCAGAAGTCATCGTATGCGTATTCGAGAGTCATGGCAGAACCGTATGTATTCTCGGGATAGGGAACATAACCTATTTCCCAATAGTCATTGAATCCAGCTCTACCATTTGAGTTACTACGAGGACCCTTGTTTGTAACCTCATGCACATACGCATCGTGCACTCGCTTAGGGTCGAAGGTGCGAACACCTTTCACCCATGCATCAGCAAAGAGGGAAATGGCATGATTGCCCAGCATACCGCCTTGTTCGCCAGGGAACGACCATGAGGGAAGCCACCCCGATTGGTCGTAAGCATCAAGCATAGCATTCATGTAGCGTCCTTGTTGGGTAGGATGCAGAAGGATAGTGAGCGGGAATTGCGAACGGAAAGAATCCCAGAAACCATTGTCGGTAAACATATACCCATGGTGTACCTGATTGTCATAAGGACTATGGTAATAAGGAGCATTGTCAGCATCCAACTCATAGAACTTGCGAGAGAAGAGGTTGGCACGAAAGAGACATCCATAGAAGGTACGAATTTGCTCGGCATCTGTCCCTTCTACATCAATGCGTCCGAGCAACTCGTTCCACACCTTGCGCCCCTCATTTCTCACCTGAGAGAAATGCCTGTCACCTATTTCGCGCTGCAAGTTAAGTTTTGCTTGATCCAAGCTGATATACGAAGTGCCTACTTTCACTTCTACCGTACTACCCGGCTTGAAACGAACCACAGCACCACTCTCCTTTGAAGCCTTCCAAGTATCTGGTTTGAAAAATGGTTGACTAAACTCCAATACAAAGAAATTGTGGAGTCCCCTACAACCAAACTGATTGGTCTTGAGACATCCCGTCAAACTTCGACCATCCTCTGAAAAAGATATTTCTCCACGGTTAATAAGAAGGTCGAGAAGCAGATAGGCATCCTCTCCTCGAGGAAAACTAAAGCGAAAGGAACAGCATCGTTCGGTAGGTGCCATCTCGGTAGTGATACCATTTCGGAATTTTACACTATAGAAATGAGGGCGAGCTACCTCATCCTCGTGATTGAAGCGTGCTCCTCGCAAGGAAGAGGGGCAAACCACCTTTCCCACCTCGGGAAAGAGGGAAAAGGAGGCATAATCACCCGTCCAGGCGCTGCATTGGTGAGACAAGGCAAATCCTCGCATCTCCTTAGCCGGATATGTATATTTCCATCCATTTCCATCCACACCTGTCTGAGGCGACCATAGGTGCATAGCAAAGGGTCGCCCTGTGGCAGGATAGGTATTACCGCGACTGAATTCAAATCGCGAATTGGTACCAGTACGGGTATCTACAAGAGAGGTATAATCTCGAGCAAAAACAAAAGCGGTAAATAGCAGCGTCAAGGCAGCCAGGAGAGCCCTTTTCGGGAGAAAAAGATGGTTCATTCGAGTCGTCATGATGTTTTGGGAGCGCAAAATTAACACAATTTTCAGAAAAGAAAAAATTGCAAAAGAGAAGGTTTTGCGAAAATTATTTACAGAACAGAGTCAATAATCTCCCGAAAAGCTATCGAAGGGCTATCGAAGGGTTACCGAAGGAATATCGAAGGGATAAAAAGCACATATCTTTGAGAAATTTTATTACAAAACAAAAAATGAGATTTACAAATGGATAATTCAAAAACAATCAGACAGAATGTGATTATCACCATACAGAGGCCAATAAATCAAAATTAATACGTATATTTGCAAAAAAATAACGCAATAGTAATGAAAAAACACCTGATTGCTGCGATGCTTGCATGGTTTTGCATAGCTACACACGCCATCGCTGATAATACAAAAAATTATCAACCAGAGTTCTCCACCGCTGGTTTCTTTGCTGTGGAAGGGACAGGAAGAGAAGTATTCTCGATGAATCCCGCATGGCGCTTTGCTAAGGGCGAGATGCCGAAGGCTGAACAAGTCGATTATGACGACAGTCAATGGGACGTAGTGAGCCTCCCACACGGCATAGAATATCTACCTACAGAGGCAAGCGGCTGTCTCAACTACCAGGGAGTGGTGTGGTATCGCAAGCACTTCACTCCAGAGAAAAGATGGAAGGGAAAACGATGCCTGCTTCATTTCGAGGCTATTATGGGAAAATGCCGTGTCTATGTAAACGGCCAATTGACCAAAGAGCACTATGGAGGTTACCTGCCTGTAGTAATGGATGTAACTGACTTATTACTGGAGGGAAAGGACAATGTGATAGCCGTATGGGCAGACAACAGCAATGACCCTGACTATCTGCCAGGCAAGCCACAGGAAACGCTCGACTTCACCTATTGCGGAGGTATTTATCGTGATTGTTGGATGGTGACTTATAATCCGTTGCATATCACCGACCCAAATCTGGAGCAGGAGACTGCAGGCGGAGGGTTGATGGTATATTGCCACGATGTATCCACAGCAGAGGCAGGACTCACACTAAAACTCCATCTGAGAAATGAGGGCAACAAGGATTTCCGTGGCACAGTAAAATACACACTCAGCCAAAAAGATGGAACAAAAGTTGCATCATTGACAAAAAAAGTGAATGTAAAGAAGGGAAATGCTACACATATAGAAGGTGAAATACTGCTAAAAGAACCCACATTGTGGACACCTTCCTCCCCTACCCTATACAATCTGAATATCAGCGTACTTGACACAAAAGGAAATGTGGTGGACGGCTATCGCCAGCGAGTAGGCATGAGGAGCATAGAGTTCCGTGGAGCAGAGGGATTCTTCCTGAACGGGAAACACTACGATCGTCCTCTATTAGGCGCCAACCGCCATCAGGACTTTGCTATCGTGGGTAATGCTGTCGCCAACAGCCTTCACTGGCGTGACGCCAAGAAGCTGAAAGACACAGGTCTGGAGGTAATCCGCAACGCCCATTGTCCTCAAGATCCTGCCTTCCTCGACGCTTGCGACGAACTGGGACTTCTGGTACTCAACAACACACCAGGATGGCAATTCTGGAACGAGGACAGCATATTTCTAAAGAGAGCATACGATGACATTCGAAACCTCGTGCGCAGAGACAGGAACCGTACCTGCCAATGGTTGTGGGAACCTCTGCTCAACGAGACGCTCCTACCTATGGAGTTTGTAGAGAATGCACAGAAAATCATCCACGAGGAATACCCTTTCCCCTCTTGCTATTGCAGTTGTGATGAGTATGTAGAAGGCTCTAAACTATTCCCTGTAGTATTTGGGCACAGAGGTGACAAACCAGATAGTACCAAGACATACTTCACACGCGAATGGGGGGACAACGTAGATGACTGGAGTTCGCACAACAGCAACAGTCGTGTGGCTCGTAACTGGGGTGAACGTCCCATGCAAGTACAGGCAGCACACTATGCAGCTTATATCAGCCACTTCAAGAACCTCTTCAGCAAGGACACACAGTACATAGGCGGATGCCTGTGGCACTCCTTCGACCATCAGCGAGGTTATCATCCCGACCCCTTCTACGGAGGTATCATGGATAATTTCCGCCAGCCGAAACTATCCTATTATCTCTTCAAGGCTGAGCGCCCCAACGAGAAGACGGATGCTCTCTTTGAGACAGGGCCTATTGTATATATCGCCCACGAGATGACACCATTCTCCGATAGTGACGTGACCGTATATAGTAACTGCGAGGAAGTACGGCTCACCTATTGCTCAGACGGGAAGACCATGATACAGAAACGTGACAAAAACAGCATCTACAACTCATCACCCATCCTCAAGTTCGAAGGTGCCTACAATTTCTCTGCCGACCAGCGAAAGGCCATGAACGGACATGGCGAGGAGGTAT
The DNA here is from genome assembly GCA_002314945.1 of Prevotellaceae bacterium UBA1743. Classification (GTDB taxonomy): domain Bacteria; phylum Bacteroidota; class Bacteroidia; order Bacteroidales; family Bacteroidaceae; genus Physcousia. Next base: position 86,463 of record DCHV01000032.1, on the reverse strand, counting down.
TCCTGAAAGCCGAAGGGTACATCGATGGGCAACTGGTGGCAACACACGAGGTAAGACCCAGCCGAAGACCCGAGAAACTGCTTCTCTGGATGGACGACGAAGGCACAGGACTGAAAGCTGACGGTTCGGATTGTGTCGTGGTAGTAGCAGCCGTGGCTGATGCAGAAGGACATATCAAGCGACTCAACAACGAATATATACAACTGGAGATAGAAGGAGAAGGGCGCATCTTGGGCGATGCAGCCATCCACGCAAACCCAGCCCCTGTGCGTTGGGGAACAGCACCCTTCCTCATCCAGAGCACCACAAAGCCTGGTAAAATCACCTTGAGAGCTCACTTGATCTATGAAGGAAGTCAGAAAGCGACAAGCGCCACACTGGAAATAGAGAGCAAGGATGCAGCAAAGCCTATGACTTTCTCTCCCTCTGAAGCGCAACTCATTCCGTATGCAAGTAAAACCACACGATTGGGAAAGGCCTCTATCGGAATCTCGGAAGAAGGCAAGAAAGCTCTGAAGGAAGTGGAGGAACAACAAAAATTCTTCGGAGAATAACAAAGGCGCTAACACGAAAAAAATTGAATAAATCACAGTAAGATGAAAAAGCAACTGTTCTTGATAATACTTGCATGGTACTGCATAGCCACCCGCGCCTTTGCCGTAAATGAAATCAGTTATCAACCGGAATTCTCTACTGCAGGCTTCTTTGCTGTGGAAGGGACAGGAAGAGAAGTATTCTCGATGAATCCTGCATGGCGATTTGCCAAGGGAGAAATGCCTCAAGCCGAAAAGGCTGACTATGATGACAGCAAGTGGGATGTAGTGAGTCTCCCACACGGCATAGAATATCTACCTACCGAAGCAAGTGGATGTCTGAATTACCAGGGAGTAGTATGGTATCGCAAGCACTTTACCCCCGAAGATAGTTGGAAGGGAAAACGTTGCCTCCTTCATTTTGAGGCAATAATGGGAAAGAGCCGTGTCTATGTGAATGGTCAATTGGCCAAGGAGCATTTCGGAGGATATCTGCCTGTAGTGATGGATGTGAGTGACTTATTACTGGAGGGAAAGGATAATGTAATAGCCGTATGGGCAGACAACAGCAACGACCCCGCCTATCCCCCCGGAAAGCCTCAGGAACATCTCGATTTCACCTATTGCGGTGGCATCTACCGTGACTGCTGGATGATTACATATAATCCGTTGCACATCACAGATCCAAACTTGGAACAGGAAACTGCAGGAGGAGGATTGTTTGTAGCAAACACTTTCATCTCCGAGCAACAAGCCGACTTGGCATTGAAACTTCACCTTAGGAACGAAGGAGAAAAGGATTTCCATGGCACAGTCACTTATACACTCACACAGAAAGATGGTACGGAAGTTGCTTCAGTAACAAAAAAGGTGAATGTGAAGAAAGGACAAGCTTCCAACACTTCATGCACGATGCGTGTAAAAGACCCCTCATTGTGGACACCTTCCACACCTACCCTATACAACCTGAACGTGAAGATACATGACACGAAAGGAATGGTGGTGGACGGTTACCGCAGGCGTATTGGATTGAGAAGCATAGAGTTTCGAGGAGCAGAAGGATTCTTTCTCAACGGGAAGCACTACGAGCGTCCACTCATAGGCGCAAACCGGCATCAGGATTTTGCCATTGTAGGAAATGCTGTAGCCAACAGCCTCCATTGGAGGGATGCTAAAAAACTGAAAGATGCCGGATTAGAGGTAATACGCAATGCACATTGTCCACAAGACCCAGCCTTCATGGATGCTTGTGACGAACTGGGATTGTTCATACTCGACAACACGCCAGGATGGCAGTTTTGGAACGAAGATCCCATTTTTGCCGAACGTGTATATGACGACATTCGCAACCTCGTGCGCAGAGATAGAAACCATGCTTGTCTATGGCTGTGGGAACCTATCTTAAACGAAACGAGTTATCCAGAGGATTTCGCACAGAATGCTCTGAACATCGTACATGAGGAATTTCCCTATCCCTATTGTTATTGTGGCTGTGACGAGTCGGCAATGGGCTCAAGTATCTTCCCTGTACTATTTGCCCATCCTCTGAAAACTTTGGACGGAGGAGAGAAGACAGATAGCACTAAAACATATTTCACTCGCGAATGGGGTGACAATGTAGATGATTGGGGCTCGCACAACAGCAATAGCCGTGTGGCACGCAGTTGGGGTGAACGTCCTATGCTTGTGCAATCCGAACACTATGCGTATCTCGATGCAACCACCAATTTTCAATCGCTCTTCAGCCAGAAGCCTCAGCACATAGGAGGATGTCTATGGCACTCTTTCGACCATCAGCGCGGCTATCATCCCGACCCTTTCTACGGAGGTATCATGGATAATTTCCGCCAACCGAAATATTCATACTATATGTTCCAGTCGCAACGTCCGGCAGAGAAGACAGATGTTCCTTTCGAAACAGGGCCTATGGTATATATCGCACATGAAATGACACCATTCTCAGACAACGATGTGACAGTATATAGCAACTGCGACGAGGTGCACCTGACCTATTGCACGGATGGAAAAACACAAATCTACAAGCGCGACAAGAAACAACCAGGTATGCCCTCACCTATCATTAAATTCGAGAACGCATACAATTTCATGACTGACAAATACAAGAGTCGGGACGGAAAAGGCAATGATGTTTTCCTGAGGGCTGAAGGATACATAGATGGCAAACTTGTAGCCACCCACGAAGTGCGTCCAAGCAGACGACCCGAGAAACTTCTACTATGGATAGATGACGAAGGGACAGGCTTGAAAGCAGATGGTTCAGATTGCGTCGTGGTAGTAGCAGCTATATCAGACGGAGCAGGACATATCAAACGACTCAACAAAGAGTATATCCAATTGGAGGTGGAAGGCGAAGGACGCATCTTAGGCAGTGCATCTATCCACGCCAATCCAGCACTTGTACAATGGGGTACAGCTCCTTTTATACTACAGAGTACCACTAAACCAGGCAAAATTACCTTGCGCGCCAGTTTGCTCTATCAAGGTAGCGAGAAAGCGCCCACAGCTACATTGGAGATAGAGAGCAAAAAAGCAGACAATACCTTGATATTCTCTCCCTCTGAAGAACGTCTGATTCCTCTTACCAACAAGTCTGAGAAAATCGGCAAAACAGCTACGGCACTCTCGGAAGAGGAAGAAAAAGCACGCAAAGAAGTAGAACAGCAACAAACAGATTTCGGAGAATAAAACTATCATGAAAAAACATCTATCACTCATGTGTCTTGTGGCAATGCTTTCCCATGTAGCAAATGCACAGTACCTCGAACACATATACGATTATATAGAGAACCCTCAGATTTTTCAAGAAAACCAAGAGGAGGGGCATGCTTACTATCTGGCAGACGAACACTTATCCCTCAATGGCACATGGCGTTTCTCGTATGCGAATATACCAGAGGAAGTACCACTCAATTTCTTCCTTCCCAATTTCAATGACAAGAAGTGGGATCAGATAGAAGTTCCGAGTAACTGGGAAATGCAGGGATTCGGAGATCCAGTATTCAGAAATGTAGCTCTCCCCTTCCAACCTAATCCTCCGTATATACCTCGTGAATACAATCCGACAGGCGCATATCGACGTACTTTCACCCTTCCATCTGACTGGAAAGGAAAACAGATTTTCCTACGCATGGAGAAAACACAAAGTGCATCTTTCGTGTGGATAAATGGCAAGGAAGTAGGATTCAATGAAGGAGGACAAGAGCCTGCGGAATATGACGTGACGGATTATGTAAAAGCAGGTAAAAACACAATTGCTGTATGTGTGACAAAATATAGTGATGGCTATTATCTGGAAGATCAGGACTATTGGCGACTGGCTGGAATCATAGATGATGTAACACTCTATGCCACGCCAAAGACACGCCTTTTCGACTGGTATGTGACAACCGACTTGGATGATCAATACCGCGATGCCGACCTCAATGTAAAAGTGGATGTGAAAAGCTACGAGGATGAGTCACAATTATACTCTATTCGAGCCACCTTGACAGACGCAAGCGGCAAGAAGGTGGAAGAGATGAAATCTGATAAATTCCATGTACAAGGCAAAGGTAAAGAAACACTCAATCTCACTTCACATATCAGTAATCCAGACAAATGGACAAGTGAAACCCCAAATCTCTACATGCTACAACTCGTTCTATTGGACGAGAAAGGAATGGCAAAACAACAGATTACATCCAAAGTAGGATTCAAGGAAACGGAAATACGTAATCAGACATTTTATCTAAATGGAAAACCTATTAAACTGAACGGAACAAACACACACATGCAACATCCCATAAAGGGACATGTTATGGATGAGAGTACGATACGAAAGGACATGGAGATACTCAAACAGCATAACTTCAACACAGTTCGTACTTCGCATTATCCACCAGTGAATAAATATCTCGAACTGGCTGATGAATACGGCCTCTACATTATTGATGAGACAGGGGACGAAGCACATGCAACTGAGGAATTATCGGAAGATAATCGTTTCCTGTCCATGTACCAAGAACGTGTCAGACAAATGGTGTTACGTGATCGCAATCACCCCTGTGTACTCTTCTGGAGCGCAGGAAATGAGAGCGGAGAAGGACCGAATATCACAGAAGTGGTGAAAGAAGGGAAAAAGTTCGATTCTACTCGTTATTTCATGTACGGAGGAAATGATTATTCACATCCAGCCGAAGACATCATAGGTCCGCGTTACCCAACTCCTTTCGAACTTGAAAAAGAAACCGCCATGGTACCTGAATCGGAAGATCCGCGTCCGTCATTCATGGATGAATATCTATCAGTAGCAGGAAATGCGTGTGGTGGTTTAGACGAATATTGGGATGTAATACGCCGACATCCACGTTTGATGGGTGGAGCTATCTGGGATTTTGTGAATCCAGGTATCACAGAGCATATAAGACCTCTGAAGGACGATTCACCCTTCAACACCCCTGTTCACTTGATGGGAAATTCCAAGGTGAAAGAAGGTGTATTATCTCTGAGCGGACACGAACAGTGGGTGGAAGTGTACAGAAGTGCTAACGTAGAATTGAACGGCAAAGCACTTACTATCTGTTTTGATGTAAAACCAGGCAAATTATGTGGAATGCATGAGGGTGCTCCCTTCATCACAAAGGGTGATACACAGTTCGGAGTGGTGCAGAAAGGTCAAGACAAGTTACAATTCTATCTATTTGCAGGATCCAAACATTCACTCGATGTGGATCTCCCTAAGGATTGGATAGGAAAATGGCATCACGTAACGGCCACATGGGATGGAAAGGAGATGAAACTATATATCGATGAACAACAGCAAGGAACCATACAAACTCTATCAAAAGAGGGCGAAATGACGATGGCCAACTATCCCTATCCCATCAACATAGGTCGCCTTGCTGGTAATCACGGGGCGGAAGTAATGACAACCTATACGGCAGAAGCAGAAATGGACAATGTAGCCATCTACGACAAATGTATAGCAGATGGTGAAGGTAGCGCAAACGATGCTGTACTCTTCCTCACCTTCGATGGAAATGGCGATGAGGGAACCTATTTTACCGTAGGAAGCAATATGCGCACGTATGGCAGTATATGGCCCGACCGTACCGTGCAACCTGAAATGCGTCAGATGAAATGGACCACTCAGCCCTTGAGCATACGTCTTCTCAATGCTGAAACAGGCGAGGTGGAAGTAACAAACCGACTCTACTTTACCGACCTTAGTAAATACGCATCACACTGGCGACTGATGGCCGACAATGAAATAATAGAAGAGGGAGACATCCAATTCACCACTTCTCCACAAGATAGACAACAAATCCGTATTCCTTATCACAAACCCACGATTGTACCAGGTAAAGAATACCGTTTGATGATTACATCATCGCTGAAAAAAGAAGAAATATGGGCAGCAGAAGGATTTGAGGTAGCTTGGGATCAACTGGAACTCTCGGCATGGAACCTACCTGTGATTCCCTCTCAATCATCAGCTTCGCAAATAAAAGTTCAAGAGGACAATGATCAAGTGAAGATAAGCGGAAATGGATTCTGTTATTCTATTGACAAGAACACGGGAAACCTGCAACAGATAGAAACAAACGGAAAGAACATTCTGAAAGAGCCTGTCACCTTTAACCTATGGAGAGCACCCTTGGCCAATGAATCAGACGCATGGGCTTCAGGTCGTGCAGGAGGAACGTATGCAGAAGGATGGGGTTGTATGATTTCTACCCTATTTTACTCGAGAGGCTTGGATAAGATTGCCATTCAACCTGCCTCGATAAATATTTCACAAACACAAGAAGAAACAAGCATACAAATACGACAACTTGCTCAAGTAGGTGCAATTTCTTTTGGTCAACTCGACCCCTATATACAGGGAAAAGTATTGGCAGGATTCACAATCGACTATACCTATTCATTCTACGACGATGGAAGTGTAAAGATACACAATCATGTGAGTCCTCAGGGAAAATTACCCGAGTTGCTTCCTCGCATAGGATTCACAACATCTATATCCAAAGATTTTGACCAAATTACATGGTATGGAAGAGGTCCTGAAGAAAACTACCCCGACCGAAAAACGGGTTATCCCATTGGAGTATATTCCAAGTCTTTGGATGAAATGTATGAGCCATACCTGATGCCTCAAGATCATGCACTACGTACCGACATCCGATACTTACAACTACTTGACAAATCTGGTAATGGTATAGAGATTGCTATGAATGAACATTTCAATTTCAATGCCTATCCTTTCACTACCGACAATCTCACCAAAAGTCAATTTACATACCAATTACAACCACAAGAAGATCGTTATACGCTAAACCTGGATTATGCAACTACAGGAGTGGGATGCACCTGTGTGTATGTACTGAAAGAATACAGAGTAAGACCCACTGCATACGATCGCGAGATAACTATCCGTCTTAAAAAATAGCAACAAATAAACAACTAATGAAACAGAAATCCATTAAACGGTTATTCAGCCAAGGTCTTCTTTTTGTAACCACAATGCTTATATTGAGCAGTTGCGGAGTTTACAAAAAGTATTCAAGCAAAACAACCATACCCACAGACGTATATGGAAAAATAGACATGGACTCTACCGACAATATAGCTCAATATAGATGGCAAGAAATATTTGTAGATCCATGTTTACAAAAATTAATCGAAACGGCTCTTGTCAATAACATCGACGTTCAGACATCATTACTCAATATCGAGCAAGCCGAATTGAATTGGAAGACATCTCGTTTGGCTTATCTACCCACAATGGCTTTTGCTCCTACAATCAATGTCGGAAAGACACAAGGCAAGGAGATGGATTGGGGATATAATTTAGGAATGCAAGCAAGTTGGCAATTGGATATCTTTGGTGCAGGGATTACAAATAACAAAAGAAAAGCCAAGGCAGCAAAAGAGTGTGCAGAAGAATATGAAAAAGCTGTCAGATGCCGTCTGATATCATCTGTAGCACAATTATACTACGAGTTGATGAGTATAAGACGACAATATGAAATACAAACAAATATTGTTTCTTTATATGAAAAGACATACGAGAGTGTTAACACGCTATACGAAGTGGGACAATACTACAGTCCTGCAGTTCATCAGACAAAAGCTCAGTTGGAAAGTCTGCGTGCAGGATTATACGACCTTGAATTGTCCATCTATGCAACAGAACATTCCCTATGCCAGTTGATGAATGAATCATTCCACTCTATCGAGCATTCCACATTGGAAGAATTCACGCTACCCATTCAAATACAAACAGGTATTCCTGCTGATTTACTGAAATACCGTCCTGATGTACGAGCTGCGGAAAGACAGATTGAAATGGCATACTATGATGTAAACCTCAGTAAAGGTAACCTCTATCCCAACATCGCACTATCAGCGAATGGAGGATGGGAACAGTTGACACGTTTTGCCACAGATCCACAACAATGGTTTATACAAGGAATCGGTTCGTTAGTACAACCAATTTTCCAAGGCGGGAAAATACGCACAGACATAAAGATAAAGAAAATTGATCAGCAGATAGCAGTACTAAATTTCCGCAAGACAGTGATTGATGCGGGACACGAAGTGGGTGATGCAATTCAGAAATGCAATGCTTGTGCAAACAAGGCCCCACATCTAACGACACAGGTTCAATCCCTTCGAGAAGCGGTATTGGCAACACAGGAGTTGATGAACAACGGTACTGCAACTTATCTGGAAGTCCTCACTTCAATACAAGAACTACTTCAAGCAGAAATGGCTGAGACACGTAACAAATCTGATGAAGCAAAAGCAACCATAAAACTATATTCCGCTTTAGGTGGATATTAATCAAGAACGACACACCAGTTTCAACGTAAAAACACACAAAAATGAAAATACAACATTTATTTGGAATCGCAGTTCTTACAATTTCCACCATTGGATGTGGAGGTAAGAAAGATGTTGAACAGGCACAATTGCCAAGTTATAACATACAGAAACTTGAACCAGTATCTCGGCGTGTTGACTATTGTTTCCCAGCTACACTTATAGGCGAGAATGAAGTAAATCTGTTTCCACAAGTACAAGGAAGAATAATAAAACGCCACTATAAAGACGGAGATTTTGTACAAAAGGGACAATCTCTGGTAGAAATAGATCCAGTACAATTCAGACTTCAGGTGGAATCTGATCAAGCTAATGTAAAGGCTGCTGAGGCAGCTCTGTCCACAGCAGAACTTCAATATGAATCACAAAGTCGTCTTTTCGAAAAGAAAATTGTGAGCGAATATGTGATGAAAACCGCACAAAACAACTATCAGACAGCTCAAGCTCAGTTGGCACAGGCAAAGGCTGTACTAAACAATTCGCTCACCAATCTGCAGCATTGTACCGTAAAAGCACCTATCTCGGGTGTTGTACGTAGAATGCATGATGACATAGGTCTTCTTGTTAGTTCTTCGATGACAGAACCCATCCTGACAATCACAGATCAGAATATCGTCAAGGCACGCTATTCCATCACGGAAACACAATATACGCAAATCTTTATTGAACATGACATAGTTCCCACAAAGGATGGGTATCGTGTAGCCAGTTCACAAGACAGAAAAGAAATATTTGACAACATCTATCTTCGATTAAAAGATGGTACAATATATGACCAGAAAGGTGAGTTTCGCAATATTGGAGGAACAGTGGATGCTGCCACAGGAAGCGTGATAGGTGAAATTGCATTTGAAAATCCAAGACAGATTCTCCATGCAGGTATTTCTGCAACACTTATTTTCCCCGACAGTATCAAGAATGCAATTGTAGTTCCACAGACAGCATGCAAGAGACTCCAAGACAAATATTTGATATTCAAGGTAAATAGCGAAGGTCTCACAGAAGGTCTTGTCGTGGATGTAATTCCCACAAACGACGGGAAAGAGTATATCATTTCAGATGACAAGCTAAAAGCCGGCGATGAAATTGTTGCCGATGGTGTTGCACGAATTGAAGAAGGTCAGAAAGTAAAATGAAAAAACATAATTTCTTTGTTTCACATCCAGTATGGGCACTGGTCATAGCCATACTGATGTGCCTGATAGGTGGAATCTCGTATTCAACACTTCCGTTGGAACAATATCCAGATATTGCTCCACCTACCGTGCGTATTCAAGCATATTATACGGGTGCAGACGCAAATAGTATCATGAAATCCGTTGTCATGCCAATCGAAGATGCGGTCAACGGAGTGGACAACATGGATTATATCTACGCAAATGCTGATGCATCTGGCCAAGCTGAAATCAATGTAGTATTCAAGCAAGGCACAGATGCAGATATGGCATGTGTAAACGTACAGAACCGTGTATCAAAAGCTATGGGACTCCTGCCTGCTGAAGTAACCAAGGTAGGTGTTACTACCGAAAAAAACCAAAACGCTATCCTGCAAATTGCACAGTTACGTTGTACAAATGGAAAGTTTGATTCAAATTTTCTGGCAAATTACCTTGATATCAATGTAATGCCACGACTGAAACGAATATCTGGAGTAGGTAATGTAAATCTACTTGGCAACACATACGCATTGCGTGTATGGCTCAACCCAAGCGTATTGGCAATGTACAATATCACACCTGCAGAGATATCCAACGTGCTTGGCGAACAAAACATCGTTACTCCTACAGGTGGTTTCGAAGGTGAAACCTACAAGATGGATATTGAGTACAAAGGTCAATTACAGACAATCGATGAATTTAGAGAAATTGTAGTAAAATCACTTCCTGATGGCCGTATTCTCCGCATCAAGGACTTGGCTACAGTTGAACTGGGAAGCAGATTCTACAGCTTCCGAAGCGATTCACAGGGCGTTCCTTGTTCAATGTTCATTGTCAATCAAGCTCCAGGCGCAAATGCAACGTTGGTCAACCAACGAGTACTGGAGATGTACGAAGAGGTAAAGAAGGATTTGCCAACTGGCATTGAGTTTGACGTCTTGGAATGTTCTACAGACTTCCTAAATGCCAGTATGGATGCAGTGAAAGAAACACTTGTCATTGCCATTATTTTGGTAATTTTAGTAGTATATTTCTTCCTCCAAGACTTCAGTGCAACATTTATCCCTTCTGTGTCCATAATAGTTTCTATGGTCGCTACATTTATGGTTATCAAATTGGCAGGATTCTCTCTCAACCTACTCACGTTATTTGCCTTAGTTCTGGCCATTGGAACGGTCGTGGATGACGCTATCGTGGTTGTAGAGGCTGTGATGACCAAATTGGAAAACGGATACAAATCATCAAGACGTGCCACCACTGATGCAATGAGCGAAGTGAACATGGCTATTTTCTCCTGTACACTGGTATTCATGGCAGTCTTCATTCCAGTTACATTTATGCCTGGTACAAGTGGCACTTTCTTCACCCAGTTTGGTATTACCATTGCGACATCTGTCGGCTTCAGTATGGTGAGTGCCCTTACCATTTGTCCTGCTCTTTGTGCTATCATGATGAAAGTAAAAAAAGATTCAGACGTAAAGAGTAAACTTAGCGTGTCCGCCTTAACAAAAAAAGCTTACGATGCCTCCTACTCGGCACTTTCCTCTAAATACAACAAAGCCATCAGTAGTTGGATCAAACGTCCATGGATGTCAGTATTGTTGTTTGTTGTAGGATGCGGATTGATGACATACATGATGTCCACAGCCAAGGAAGACATGGTACCCGAGGAAGATCAAGGAGTAGTTCTTGTTGATGTTGCACTATCACCTGGAACTTACTTGAATGAAACAGACAAAGTTTTGGCCAAGATAGGTAAATTATTGGATAGCATCCCAGAAGTAGAACGCTACACCGCTGTATCAGGATATGGAATGGCTTCAGGAAGTGGTACCAACTTTGGTTCGCTCATTGTCCGACTGAAGAATTGGAACGAACGAGGATTCCTCAATAGCCTTCAGATTGCGTATCAGGACATACCTCAAATGTGTGCCATGGCTGTGCCAGAGGCTACAGTTTCTGCATTCCAAATGCCTCAGATTCCTGGCTATGGAACAGGTAGTTTCATGGATATGTATCTCGAAGATCGTTCAGGTACAGGGGATCATCTGAAGTTTGTAGCCTTATGTGACACCTTCATCGCTCGACTGAATCAATCACCAGCCGTTGCATTTGCATCATCATCCTATTCGATGGATTACCCCAAATACGATGTGTCCGTGAATGCTGCACAATGCAAGCGTTTAGGAGTATCCCCTGCTGATGTACTACAGACGATGGGCATCTATTTGGCAGGCGCCTACGTATCAAATTATACACAGTATGGAAAAGTATATCAGCTGAATATCCAAGCTGATCCTGAATTTCGAAAAGACGAGAATACATTATCTCAGATATTCGTACGTGTCGGAAATGGAGAGATGTCCCCTATAAGTCAGTTTGCAACCCTTACTCCGAAACTATCATCATCTGTAGAAAAGCACTTCAACCTATATGATGCCATCCAATTAAATGCTATGCCAGCAAGTGGATATACAAAAAGTGATGTGCGCAAGGAGATAGCTCGTATCGCTAAAGAAGTATTCCCCTCTGGCTATGGATATGAGTATGCTGGCATGTCTCGTGAAGAAGATGCAAATGCAAAGAGCAATATGACGCTGATGATTTATGGCTTGTGTATTCTACTCATTTACTTGATTCTTGCATGTCTTTACAATAGTATATGGATTCCCTTTGCCGTACTGATGACAGTGCCTTTCGGCTTGTTCGGGTCTTATCTATTCGTACGTCCGCTAGAATTGTTAGGCAATGGCAACAACGTGTATCTACAGACGGGTATCATCATGCTAATAGGACTTTTGGCAAAGACAGCCATCCTGATAACGGAATTTTCAGTACAACATCATGCTGAAGGTCATAGTATCGTGGAAAGTGCCCTTGCTGCAGCCAAAGATCGTCTTCGTCCTATCATGATGACAGTGTTGACTATGGTAATAGGCATGATTCCACTTGCCGTGGAAGTTCATGTGGCAGGAGTACGCGGAAATATGTCGCTCTCATTTGGTGTGATAGGAGGAATGGTAGTAGGCACGATTGCACTTTTGTTTGTCACACCCGCTTTCTACATCCTATTCCAGACAATCCACGACAAGTTTGCATCGACTGAGGAAGAGGATTGAAAAATAGCAGTTCGAGACATGCAATTGTTGACCATTGCTCTATGCTTATTGCTCACATCTGGCGAAGAATATAGTGTATCGGATGTTGAAAGTGTTTGGGAAGCTTACGATAATTTCAATCAGGCATTCCTCGATTCTACCAAGTATATATACCGTGACAATGTGAACACACCTCAAGCTATCGATCGTTGGCATGGCGCAGCTGCAATTTGGTGTCAGGCAATCTTCTTCGATATGGCATTACAGGCCTACAAAGTGGCTAAGAAGGAAAAAGATGTCAAGCGGATGAAGAAATATCGCACACATGCAGAAAGGCTTTTCGAGGGAAACCGACGACAATATGAAGGTTTTGATTTCGATGACTGCAACACGAATACAGGATGGTTTGTCTATGATGATATTATGTGGTGGAGTATTGCTCTCGCCCGCGCTTATGATGTATTGGGAAAGAAGGAATATCTGCAATTGTCAAAACGAAGTTTCGAACGAGTATGGAATGGATCAGATAAAGTGGGCGATGATGGTTCATACGCCGACCCAGAGCATGGATTAGGAGGAGGTATGTTTTGGGAATGGCAGCCGATTGACCATCCAAAACCTCACATGAAAGGAGATTTTCGTTCGGCATGTATCAACTTTCCAACGGTCATTGCTGCATCCATGTTGTATCAACACACACATCAAAAGGAGTACCTGAAGAAAGCTATGAATATCTATCAATGGGCAGATACAACATTGGTCAGACAAGGTCGTGTCGCAGATGGAATTCACAATAAGGGACCGGAATGGAACGATCACTTGTACAATCAGGGCACCTATATCGGTGCTTCGTATTGGCTCTATTGTCTTACACGTATAGAATCTTATTTGGAGAGAGTAGAAGCAGCCTTACAATATACAAGCAACGAAATGACGAAAGAAGGTATTTTACCACGTGAATTTGGCCCCGAACAAGGTGTATATACTGCCATTTTCTCACAATATGCCACCAACATACCGAATGAAGGTTTTCATTTCACACCCTCCATTGAACATTTCAGCACAGTGCATTACGATGACGTTTATCACGCCAGCGGTTTTCCTGCCATGCTACTGTATAGCTACTGATTATACGTCACCGATAAAGTTCACTTCGGGATGAAGCGTGATGCCAAATTTCTTGCGTACATCATCACATACCGCTTGACATAGGTTGAGAATGTCTTTCCCCGTCGCATGTCCTTGATTGACCAATACGAGTGCTTGGTGTTGATGAACTGCAGCAGGACCAAGTGAACGCCCCTTCCAACCAGCTTGTTCTATCAGCCATCCTGCAGGTATCTTTTCGTGCATTTCATCTACATGATAATGTGGAATTTCGGGATATTTCGACTGAATTTGGAGAAATAATGTAGTATCTACCACTGGATTTATAAAGAAGCTGCCAGCATTAGCTAACAAAGCAGGATCAGGGAGTTTCTGTCTGCGGATAGCTATGATGGCATCGCGTAGTTGATCTGCAGTAAGCATCGTCATCGATTGGCCTTGAGATTCGATGTAACTTTGTATTCCTCGATAGGAGAGATTGGGCGTAAAATTGAGAGAGAGTCGATAAGTGACGTATGTGATAGCATATTGCCCACGCAATTCGCCTTTGAAAACACTTTGACGATATGAATAGTTACACTCGTCACAAGAGAAGACGTGTTTACTGCCATCATTAAGCGAAATGGCTTCGACACTATGGATGAATTCTCCCACTTCAACACCGTATGCCCCAATATTTTGAACTGCACTGGCTCCAACTTCACCAGGGATGAGAGAGAGATTTTCCAAACCATACCATCCATGGAAAACGCAATTCTCCACCCATTCGTCCCACACCATCCCTGCTCCTACACGTAAGAGTACTTCATCGGGGTTGGAAGAAGACAAAACCTCCCATCCAAAGATACGGGAATGTAGTACAAGACCTTGAAAATCGCCAAGAAAAAGCAAGTTACTACCACGACCTATATGAAGTAACGGAAGCGAATCATGTTGGGAATGATACCAACGAATAAGTTCTCTCAACTGCTCTTCAGTTTCGTATTCGGCAAAATAAGACGTTCTTGCATCGATACCGAAAGTATTGTGGCTGAGAAGGGAGTAATCAGTTTTCATACGAAGTGAGTTTCCATTGTCCTGTTTGTTTTTCGAAGATGTACAATTCCTGCATTCCGCTGGAGAAGCCACACTTCTGCATAATCATCTTCGAGGAAACGTATTGTTGGCCATAACGAACATTTGAAATGACACCACTTGGCACATCAATAGAAAAGACGCTCCATTGAGAAGCATCAATAGTCCCCTGTAAATAGCCGTCATCCTCATCCGGGGAAGGAAGGCTTACACGAAGCGGTTGAGCGATGCTCTGCTGCTGAAAGAGTGTGTCGGCAGAGAAAACTGCATAGAAATGCAAGAAATCGGAAATGACAGACTGTTGAAATGTACTATTCTCAACCATGCTGAGCATCCATCTTCCCTCGGTACGATAAAAAGAATAGGAAGTAAGCATACAGGAACCCAAATCAATACGATCTACAATGACGGAATCCGGATCTGACTCACTTACCTCATCCATCTGTTCCTGAGAATCATAGAGGACAGTGTAAAAATCATCATCAAGGAAGGCAAACTCCAACCGCCAATCACGGCTGGTACTCATCTGAGTCGTGTCTCCTACCCCATCCACATACCACAATGGATGCTGAATACGTTGGTTCTGCAACTTGCGACTTCGTAAGAAAACATACATAAAATCATCGAAATTGCGGTCGAATGGTTCTTTCTGCTCCGCTTCATCAATTTCCTTTTCTTCCACAGTAGCAGTGTCGGGTTGTAAAGTGTCGGTCAAGAGAGAATCAATGTCATATTCCACCGATTCAACCTTTACCTCTTGCTTGCATGAAAACAAGGAGAGAAAGATGAGAAACAGTAAAAAATAGGACCATTTTCCACACATACCTTCACGCGCTATCAAATTTAGTGCAAAAGTATGAAATAAATTCATTATGCGAGGGGCTTTATTCCTATTTTTTCTCGTACCTTTGCAAAAAATAATCAACGACACATCACAACTGGATATGATAGAGAGAATACAACAGCTGATGGCAGAAGTGGCAGCACTGAAGGCAGACAGTGCCGAGGAAGCAGAGGCACTCCGCATCAAATACTTAAGCAAGAAGGGTGAAATAACTTCACTGATGAACGATTTCCGCAATGTACCTTCCGAACTGAAGAAGGAAGTGGGAATGAAAATCAACGAGTTGAAGAATGCAGCTACCGAGAAAATCAATGCGCTGAAGGAAGCCGTCTCCATACAACAAGTAGCAGGCCCTTCCATCGACCTTACTCGTACGCCCTACCCTATTCCGTTAGGTAGCCGTCATCCACTGACAATCGTCAAGAACGAGATAGTCGATATTTTCAGTCGTCTGGGATTCACTTTGGCAGAAGGGCCCGAGGTTGAAGATGATTGGCACGTATATAGTAGTATGAACTTTGCCGATGATCATCCAGCACGCGATATGCAAGATACCTTCTTTGTTGAGTCTCACCCCGACATCATCTTGCGTAGCCATACGAGTAGTGTGCAAGCGCGAGTAATGGAAAGCACACAACCTCCGATTCGTGTCATCTGTCCTGGACGTGTATATCGCAACGAGGCCATCTCCGCCCGTGCCCATTGTTTCTTCCATCAGGTAGAGGGATTGTATATCGACAAGAATGTTAGTTTCACTGACCTGAAACAGGTACTGCTTCTCTTTGCACAAGAGATGTTTGGCAATGACACGAAGATACGTCTTCGCCCCAGTTATTTCCCCTTTACTGAACCCAGTGCGGAAATGGATATCTCTTGCCATCTATGCGGTGGCAAAGGTTGTTCCTTCTGCAAACATACAGGATGGGTGGAAATTCTCGGTTGCGGTATGGTGGATCCTGCCGTGCTGGAAGCTAACGGCATAGACAGTTCAGTATATACAGGATATGCATTCGGTATGGGTATCGAACGCATTACCAACTTGAAGTATCAAGTGAAGGACTTACGTATGTTCAGCGAGAACGACACACGCTTCCTGGAGGAATTTGTATCTGCCTACTGATACATCACAACCGTTTCGTAAGCGCGTAGGCATCTTCTCCATAAATCCAACATGGAAGAACTCCTACCTCGATATAGCCAGCTTTTCGTAGCATTCGAAGGGCTGGCTTGTTTTGTACCGAGACATACGCATACAACAATCCGACGCTGAATATTCGTGCGTATGGTTCCAACAGAGCGAGTATTTCAATAGAGAGACCTTTCCTATGCCATTGTGGGAGTAATACAATACTTATTTCAGCACGGTGATGCAGTGGATCAAAATTCACCAGATCAGCAAAACCCATCGCTTCCCCTTCTGTATTTTCTACCACGAAACGTACTTGTCCGTCGCGAAAGAGGTCATTCTGATTCTGCTCTATGTATTGTCGCAACGCATAGCGCGAGTACGGTACGCAAGAGGCACCATACTGCCACAATGTCGTATCATTCTCGATGCGATACATCAAATCCAAATCCTCTGGCTCTACTGCCCTGAGACGAAGATTCAAGGTGGAGAGGTCAGTCATAATCATGTATTCTGAGAAAGTAGCTCCACATCATCGAGACGCACGATGAGCCCGGCTTTGCGAGAGATAGTTTCCAAATGTCTGCGATGTCCGTTTTTCTGATGTCGGAGAGCTTGGAGAATCTTGGAAACAGGAGTCGTATCAATGTCAAATCGAATGTACTGAGGTTTCGTGTATTGAATGGGATAGTTCAGGCGGGAGCGAAGAAGATGATAGTTTTGCACGCAGAAATCAAGAAAGGCACGTACGATGACAGCAAGTTGAATGGCCCATCCTAAATAGAAATAGCGATGACGGTAATGCTTGTTGAAAAAGATGAGCATTGCATTATAGAATACATGCACATAGCGATAACTGCTCTTGATTGTACTCTCTCCCTTGTAATGCAGAATATCGTATGGAAGATAGTAGTTCTTCCAACCTCCCTGCAACAGGCGATAACTCAAGTCAATATCTTCTCCATACATAAAGAAATCCTCGTCAAGAAGGCCTATTTGATTGAATGCAGCATGGCGAACCATATTGAAGGCGCCCGAAATGACTTCGATGGAATTGGGTTGGTCAGGGTCGAGATAACGTAGATAGTAGCGTCCAAAAATGCGGCTTTTTGGAAATAGTTTACTCAGGCCGCACATCTTGCAGAAGCTCACGAAAGGAGTCGGTAAACCGCGACGGCTTTCCGGAGCGAACGAACCATCTGAATGCAACATTCTCACTCCTACGCCTCCCACCTCGGGATGGCTGTCCATGAACGACACACATCCCGGCAACGTATCCTCAGCAACCAATGTATCAGGATTGAGCAACAATACATATTCACCCGTACAAAGGCGTATAGCTTGATTATTGGCACGGGAGAAACCTACGTTGTCATGATTCTCTATGAAGTGAACTTCGGGAAAGAGAGGTTTCAGATAAGCCACGCTACCATCGGTAGAAGCATTATCGACCACCCATATCTCTGCATCCATCTCTTCTGTGGCACGCAGTACGCTCGTGATGCATTGTTGTAAATAGTAGCGTACGTTGTAGCTGACGATGACAACACTTAGTTTCATTCGTTCATCTGATTAGAATCACTCCGAGGCCACAGATACAGGTAAGCAACTGCAGTGAGAGGCAGGGCGTAGATGAGGTTTGCATCGTCGAAGATATAATATAGCAGAATGACTGCCAGCGCAGCCACACCTATCAATGAAGTACGAATCAGCAGAGGCAGTTGTTTTTTGCGTATTGCTAAATAACAATTGGCAATCAGTATCAGGCTTACACAAACCGACACGAGGTAATGTGCATTTGGATAAGCCTCGGCATCCAGCATGCAGCCATTGGACATTCTATTCCATGCAAGCAAGCCTGCTGCAATCGCCACGAGAAGCGGCATTGTCAAATAGATAATTATATCTCTCTTCATATCTCTTGTTCTGAATTGGTTCAACCTCGGAATGGCACCCTACCAACCAAAGCACGTCCCAAGGTCGCTTCATCCGTGTATTGCAGTTCGTCGTTCTGAGCCACGCCACGTGCGATGACGGTTACTTTCACCCCCGTATCCTGCAGTTTGCGGTAGATGTAGTAATTCGTCGTATCTCCTTCCATCGTAGGACTGAGCGCAAGAATCACCTCTTCCACCTCCTGTGTGCTCACCCTTTCCACCAGACTGGCTATCTCCAGATCAGCAGGACCTGTTCCGTCCATCGGACTGATTACGCCTCCCAGAACATGATACAACCCACGAAATTGCAACGTAGCCTCTATTGCCATCACATCCTGTACATTCTCCACCACGCACACGGTTTTCGCATCACGATTGGGATTACTGCAGATGGAACATTTCTCCGTATCGCATATATTGTGGCATACCGAGCAATAGCGAATGTCGTTGCGAACACGCAGGAGACTCTCGGAGAGGGCCTCCACCTGCATCTTGTCTTGTCGCAGCAGATGCAGGACGAGACGCAACGCACTCTTGCTGCCAATGCCAGGAAGACGGCTAACCTCATTGACGGCTCGCTGTAGCAATTCAGACGGATATTGGGCTTGTGGCATATAGGTGGACTTTTAGAGTACGCCTTTCGAACTGGGCAACTGGAAATGGCTCACATCCCTGCGCACAGCCATCCGCAGACTGCGAGCAAGTGCTTTGAATATTCCTTCTATCTTGTGATGCTCGTTTTCACCCTCTGCCTTGATATTGAGGTTCATGCGAGCACTATCAGAGAGGCTCTTGAAGAAATGCAGGAACATCTCGGTTGGCATCTCTCCTACTTTCTCGCGATGGAATTCAGCATCCCATACCAACCATGGACGACCTCCGAAATCAAGAGCTACCTGACACAGGCAATCATCCATGGGGAGACAGTAGCCGTAGCGTTCGATGCCACGCTTGTCGCCCAAGGCACGGCTGATGCAATCTCCAAGTGCAAGTGCCGTATCTTCTATCGTATGATGTTCATCCACTTCCAGATCACCCTTGCAATGGATATAGAGGTCGATCATACCATGCTTTGCTATCTGCTCCAGCATGTGGTCGAAGAAGCCCAGACCAGTATGGATATCACTCTTTCCGTTGCCGTCTAAGTTGACACGCACCTCGATATCCGTCTCCTTGGTCGTACGACGCATTTCGGCGGTGCGTTCTCCTGCGAATACCAGTTCCATGACTTTTTCCCACGTCATATCAGGGCCTATCAACAAACTTTTACACCCGATATTCCGAGCCAGTTGTGCATCAGTAGCTCGATCGCCTATCACCCAACTGCCCTGTATATCATACTCATCATTGTTCAGATAGGATGTCAGCATTCCGGTACCCGGTTTGCGTGTGGGGAGGTTATCCTCGGGAAAACTGCGGTCGATATGGATGGCATCAAACTCCACTCCTTCTCCTTTCAGGATATCGAGCATCAGATTCTGTGTCGGCCAGAAATCCGCTTCGGGATAGCTATCCGTTCCCAATCCATCCTGATTGCTCACCATCACAAATTCATAATCGGTATGAGTGCGCAAGAACTTCAGTGCGCCAATGGCTCCGGGTACGAAATGAAACTTCTCGAAACTGTCTATCTGTTCATCGGCAGGTTCCGTCAGAATCGTTCCGTCACGATCTATGAATAGTACTTTCTTCATGATTTATATTGGCGCAGGGCTGACAATAATTCATTATTTTCATCTGGAGTCCCAACTGTCACACGCAGACAATTACCGCACAAAGCCACACGATGACGGTTACGTACCACGATCCCTTTCGAGATGAGGTAGCGGTAGATGTCATTGGCATCCGTCACGCGAGCCAGGAAGAAGTTGGCTGCCGAAGGATACACCGCCTTGCAGATAGGTAGTTCGGCAAAGGCAGGAAGCAGAGATTCCCTCTCATGTAGAATTTGACGGACCCAGCGTTCCACGCGTACCGAGTCTTTCAGAATCTCCAGTGCTTTCTGCTGCGACAGCATATTCACGTTGTAGGGGTATTTCACTTTGTTGAATAGAGCGATAATCTCAGGCGAAGCGTATGCGATACCCATACGTATGGCAGCCAAGGCCCATGCCTTGCTGAAGGTGTTCAGGACAATCAGGTTGGGATACTTCTCCAGTTCGAAACGCAGAGGCGTGAGGCTGGAGAAATCGGAGTAAGCCTCGTCCATCACCACGATACCGCGGAATCCGCGTATCACTTTCAGCACCTCGTCTCTATTCAGGTCATTACCAGTAGGATTATTGGGGCTGCACAACCAGATTACCTTGGTATGATCGTCTGTAGCAGCAAGCAGTTTTTCCGCATCTATCTGGAAATATTCATCGAGGAGGACAGATCGATATTCAACATCGTTGATGTCGGCCGACACCTCGTACATACCGTATGTCGGTGCGATAGCCACGACGTTGTCCTTGCCTGGGCGACAGAAGATACGATACACGAGGTCGATGGCCTCGTCACTGCCATTGCCAAGGAATATCTGCGAGGGATGCACACCTTTTCGACGGGCAAGCAAGTCTTTCACCTCTTCCTGCAGAGGATCGGGATAGCGGTCATAGGGATTGTTATAGGGATTCTCGTTGGCATCGAGAAAAACATGTGCTTCCATCCCCTTGAATTCATCACGTGCACAGCTGTAAGGCTTCAGCGACTGGATATTGGGACGCACGCAAGAAGACAAATCATTCTGTACAGTCTTGCATACCTTCTCATCCGATGTCACGGAACGCACATATTCCGATCTCAGTTCCATGGCATGACGATGAGCCTGCAGACTCTCTGCGCCAGCCATACATTCCACAGCAGGTCCTATCTGTCGGATTCCTTCCTCTGTGATGTGCTGGAACGTCACCTTGCGAATGTAGCTATCCAGGTTCACGCCATTGTAAGCCACTGCATATCCATGGGTGGGCAGCGTATGATTCGTGCCACTTGCATAGTCGCCGGCACTTTCAGGAGTGAGACTGCCCAAGAAGACACTTCCAGCATTCACCACACCCTCAGCCAGACGCATATAGTCACGTGTCTCTATGATGAGGTGCTCAGGAGCATACAGATTGGAGATGCGCAACATTTCCTCCTCGGTATGCACGAGGATGATTTTGCTGTTCTCCAGTGCCTGTGTGGCTATCTCGTTACGGGAGAGCACGGCCAACTGGCGTTTCACTTCCTCTTGCACCTTGTCTATCATCTCCTCGCTATTGGTCACGAGCAGCACCTGACTATCGATACCATGCTCGGCCTGACTCAGCAAGTCGGCAGCGACAAAGGCAGGATTGCTCGTTGCATCAGCCAGGACCTCCACTTCACTGGGGCCTGCTGGCATGTCGATGGCTACGTCATGCAGGCTCACCTGTTGCTTGGCACAGGTCACGTACTGATTGCCAGGACCGAATATCTTATACACCTTGGGCACACTCTGCGTACCGTACGCCATGGCACCGATAGCTTGCACGCCGCCTATCTTGTAGATGCGACTTACACCAGCCACACGTGCTGCCACCAGAATGGCAGGATTCACCTTTCCGTCCTTTCCAGGAGGAGTGCAGAGTACAATTTCCTGGCATCCTGCTATCTTGGCAGGAGTAGCCAACATGAGTACGGTACTGAACAAGGGAGCCGTGCCTCCCGGGATGTACAATCCCACCTTTTGGATAGGCACTGCTTTCTGCCAGCAAGTCACGCCAGGACGCACCTCCACCTTTTCGGCCTGAAACTTCTGAGCAGAGTGGAATCGTCGTATATTCTCGTGCGCAAGTCGGATGGAATTGATCAGTTCCTCCCCTACCTGCGACATTGCTTCTTCTATTTCCTCGGGTGCGACTGCAAGTTCCTGCAATTCGACGCGATCAAACTTAGCTTCGTATTCCCTCACTGCATCATCCCCCCGCTGTTTCACATCCTCCAGCACCCCAGCCACAGTCGCATTCAGGTCGGCTGCATCCTTGGTGGGACGTTTCAGCAATAGGGGAAGTTCCTGATCTGACGGATATCTGTAAACGTTCATCAGAGTATCATCTTTTCGATGGGTACAACCAGGATTCCCTGGGCACCCAAGTCCTTCAATTGTCGTATGATTTCCCAGAAACGCTTCTCATCGATTACCGTGTGCACGCTACTCCACCCTTCTGTCGCCAAGGGCATCACAGTGGGGCTCTTGGCACCAGGCAGAATTGCTACCACCTCGTTTACTTTGTCGGTAGGCACGTTCATCAGGACATACTTCTTATCCTCGGCGTTCTTCACTGCCTCGATACGGAAGAGGAGTTCTTCCAATACGGCACGTTTTTCCTCCGACATGTCCTTGTTACCAATGAGCAGAGCTTCGCTCTTCATCACCACTTCCACCTCGGCAAGATTGTTGCTCACCAAAGTGCTTCCACTGCTTACGATATCAAAGATACCATCGGCCAGACCAATACCTGGGCTGATTTCAACAGAGCCGGTGATGACATGGATATCGGCTGCGATGTGATTCTTCTGCATGAAACGACGTAGAATGCCAGGATATGACGTGGCGATCTTCTTGCCTTCGAACCACTGCAGACCCGTGTAATTTGCGGCCTTGGGGATAGCCAACGAGAGTCTGCATTTACTGAAGCCAAGGGGGCGAATCACTTCTGCATCCTCCTGACGTTCCTCGAATTCATTCTGCCCCACGATACCCAGGTCTGCCACGCCACTTGCCACGCTTTGTGGAATATCGTCATCGCGCAGGTAAAGCACCTCGATAGGGAAATTACTACTCTGAACCAGCAGGGTGCGCTTACTGCTGCTCACCTTGATACCGGCTTCTGACAAGAGGGCCATTGTATCCTCAAAGAGACGGCCCTTGGATTGTACTGCTATACGTAACATAATTAGAAGTTCTTTAGATTATTTTGTTTCATAGTCCGTGCAAGCACGGTTAGCTACATGAGGTTTCAACAGACCGGCTACAGCGAGATGGTCGGGATGGACAGCGTATGCCTTCATATCTTCGAAAGTTGCAAACTCGCTATACAAAGCAATATCATACTTCTCCTGAGGGTTGATATTGAATTCCACCTCCACATGTTGGATAAAGGGCATGACAGAAGGCAGAGCCAAAATTCCAGTGCGGAAAGTATCCATCACCAACCTCTTTTCCTGAGGGTCCATCCCCTCTTTCAACTGAAACAAAACGATGTGTTTTACCATAATAAATAAATAAATCGTGCAAAGTTACGAATAAGTGAGCGAAATGCCAAATTTATTTAAGCATTTCCGAACGAGAGTAACTTCGGGCGAAGCCCAGAGTTACGATTTAGCGAGGGATTTACCAAATTTATTTGGATAAATCCGAATTATTGGAGCAGCGAGAGCCAAAGGAAAGTTCACTTTCATTTGGCCGAGTCGCGACAATAATCGACCGCAGGTCAACGTGAGTAACTTCGAGCGAAGCCCAGAGTTACGAATAAGTGAGCGAAATGCCCCCTCTGAGATCAAATCGACCCAGTGGAATTGCGTTTGATGAGCTTACCTTCCAACACCACTTTTTCGGCAGGTAGCTCGGGATCCTCGATACGTGCCAAGAGCATTTTGCAAGCAGCTTTGGCCATTTCTTCGGTGGGTTGTTCGATGGAAGTGACGGTAGGATACACCAGTTTGCTCACTACGGAGCCAGAGAAGCTGCAGAGAGCTACATCCTGAGGTATTCTGTAATTATGCAACTGTAAAAGATTCTTCACACCAATTACTGGCATCTCGGTAAAGCCGAATACAGCATCGAACGGAAGGCCATAGTTCAGGAATTGCTTCAAGGCATCCTTTCCCGATTCAGCATCTATTCCACCATCTTGCACGTAGCGTTCATCAAAGGAAATTCCGTGTTTCTCCAGTGTGTCTCGGAATCCTTTCAATCGCTGTTCGCTATTGTATATTCGTTCGGGGCCGGACAAGAAGAGGATGTTTTTCCGACCGTTGGACAGCAGGAACTCCGTCATCTCACACGCTTTACCATAATCATCGATACACACCTGAGTAGCATCCTCTGATTTCAGAGTACGATCGAAGAAAACCACGGGAACGCCTCTCTCCTGCAAACGTTTGCAATGTGAAATATTTTTACTCTCATCGCAAATATTCATCAGGACACCATCCACATGATATTGTTCCATCATCGAGAGGTTGAACTTCTCCGTATCAGAATCTTCATGGGAGATCATCGTAATGCAGATATAGCCATGCTGACGTAAGATTCTGGAGGCATGGGTCAGCACATCGAGGCTGAACGAAGCCTCCAACTTAGGTGCAATCATGCCGATAGTGAAAGAACGTTTGCTACGGAACGACACAGCAGTGGTATCGCGCTGATAGCCCATACTGATGGCAGACTGCTGGATGTAGCGCATCGTATCACGATTCACATTGGAATCATCGCCAGACAAGGCGCGAGACACGGTAGAGATGGAAAAGCCAAGCTCCTTGGCAATTTTCTGTAGTGTAACTTTCTTCATATCGGTAGTGTGTTTATAGTTATTTTTCCTGGTTGTAATCGTTCAATGCCCTATAGAAGGCATCGATATTCTGCTGTGGAGTATGAGGTGGCACATCGCAACCCGATGACAAGACGAAATTGCGGTATTTACCACATTTCTGGAGCAGTTCCATGGTGCTGGCATACACACTGTCGGGAGTCCCCTGCTTCAGCACCGACACGGGATCCAGATTACCCATCACCAGAATATCTTCAGGACAATTCTCCAGCACCTCCACCATATCCGTCTCGTTACCGAAATGCAGGCCCATGGCGCCGGTAGAAATCATCGAAGCGGTACAATGCCCCTTGCTTCCACAGTTATGCAGTATAACGCCGAAATTATCATCCTGTACCTTATTAATTATATCGCGCACATAGGCGGAAGAGAACTCATCACATTGTTCGGCAGATAGAAGACCAGCTGCAGGTTCGGCCATCACCACACCGTTAGACCCTGCCTTGCGCAATCCTTGACAATAAGCGGTAATAAACTGTGTACATTTCTCCAACAACATGTGAGCTGTATCAGGATCGATAAAGAGGGCCATCATCAGTTCGCTCATGTCATACAGGCGCGCAGCGAGAGAGAAAGGACCGATACAACCCGAGAATACAGGTTTCGTAGCATTGGCGGCAATCAGTTCGTTGGCATGCAGATATACAGGTACGCGCCCCGCATCAAGTCCTGGCACCTGCAGAGCTTCCACACTGGCTGCATCGCATACGAGACGTTCACTTACGTTGGGCACGTCATCACTGGTAAATTCCACTTTGGCGCCAAATGCCTCTGCTTCCACCGTTAGATCCATAATCATCGTCGAAGCAATGGCAGTATAATGATCAGACAGAGTCTTCACGGCCAAGGCATGTACCTCGGCATTCTTCACGGCCTCTTTCACAGTATGCCCTGCCATTTCGATACCTAAATGTGTAAGGACGGGGAGTGCTACTGTCTCGTGCGAGGAGAGAATGAAATTTCTTAAGTCAGTTGAATTTGCGAACATAATTGAAAAAAATTTTCGCAAAGATACATCATTAATTGGTTAACGCAAATAGAATTGTTGTTATTTTTTGCAAAATAATCCAAATTGGGGGGGGAAGAGGCTTGAAAATACTCCACGGTCAAAAAATAAATTTTCCGAGGAGAAAATAATTTTTTTTCGAGGCACAAATATTTTTTTTTCAAGGACAAAATTCTTGGTTTCCGACACGATTTTGCGTGACAAGCGTGACAGTGTGACAGCGTGACAGACGATGTTTTCAGTTTTGGAAAACACCGACACGGCGATGACCCCAGCATAAATACCTTATATATATATATATATATTATTTATAAGAAGATTAATTTGTATATTTTTTCTTAAACAAAAACCCCCTCTAAATCCCCCCCACGCATAGAGGAGGTACATGAACATGATCATGTCGGTGTTTTTCATTTTTGCGAAAAACCCTCTGTCACGCTGTCACGCTGTCACGCTGTCACGCCTTGAGAATTAACAATCTACTGAAAATCAACTGAATAATACTTTTCTGAATTTTGATTTTGTGACAGGAACCTGCTATTTCTGTTTTTCACTCTATAGATGACAAGTGTCAAGGGAACAGTTTTCAGATAAGTAAAAGACCGCAAAAATATAAAAAATAAAAAAAACGCAGGAAAATTTGTACCATATAATATTAATGTATATCTTTGTGGCGCTATTACTCGAAAAATCATATTATTTACTATAAAAACCAATTATTATTAACTTATTTAAAACAAATTCTGTATGAAAAAGAATTTTCTTAGATTCCTGTGTGCAGTAGGACTGGTGTTCGCAGCCTCAGGAAATGTGATGGCCGAAGGCATCGACGATCTGCAGAAAGACGGAGAGGGATTCTACCTCTTGGGAAATCTGAATGATTGGAAAGTCTTCGCTCAGGCTGTCAACGAAGGTGCGCAGGATCTGAATGCCCGCTTTACCGCGGACATCGAGGGCGTAACCGAGAACGAGTGTCTGACCACTTACAAAGGTCACTTGGATGGCCAGTGCCACAAGCTGACGGTGAACATCAACCGTGTAGCTGACGACGCTGCCCCTATCTACGTACTGCAGGAAGGCGGTATCGTGGAGAACCTGTGGACGGATGGTGTCATCACCACCAAGGGTAAGTATGCTTGCGGTGTCTGCTCCGAGCAGTACTCCAGTACCATCCGCAACTGCGTGACGACTATCACCTTCAACTGTAACCTCCCAGATAACGGTAACGGTGATGGTACTCATGGCGGTTTCGCAGGTAAGGTTTGGACTGGCTCTATCTACGAGAACCTGGTATTTGCCGGTACGTACAACGCACCCGAGATGTACAGTGTGAGCGGTATCAACGGCTACAACCGTTCATCCGTTTCCACTTTCCTGAACTGTCTGTCTCTCGCAGACAAGATCAACGCTCAGCAGAACAACAGTAACATCATCTGTCGCGAAAAGGTGGCTGGTGCATTCAAGAACTGCTACTACATCCAGAACGACAACATGTTGATGTCTGACAACGCCATGAGCGGTTCGACTGCCATCACACGCGAGCAAGTACAGAGCGGTGAGGTCTGCTTCATGCTGAATGGCGACCAGAAGGAAATCCGCTTCTACCAGAACTTGGGCGAGGATGAGTTCCCCGTACCCTTCAATACTCACAAGCGGGTATATACCACCGCACAGATGCGTTGCGACGGCAAGGTGCTGGGCGAAGGCTCCTATACCAACGATGCTTCTGCTCAGAACCGTCCCGACCACAAGTACGTAGATGGTTTCTGCACCGAGTGTGGGGAAGCTCAGGAAGGCTACATGCAGCCCGAGGCTGACGGCTACTACAACATTGCCAGTGCTGCTCAGTACAAGTGGATGGTAGATTTCATCAACAAGAGCGAGAACAAGGCTATCAACCTGCGTCTGACAGCCGACGTGGAGACTGAGGATAACAGCGCCATGTTCAAGGAATACAGTGGTACGTTCGATGGACAGGGACATACCCTGACCCTCCACATCAGTGCCAACCAGGATGCAGCAGGTATGTTTGTCACCCTGTATGGCACCCTGAAGAATATCAATTTGGACGGTGGCATCCACAACGAGCAGCGCTATGCCGGTGCCGTGGCAGGTTACCTGCGTGGTCGCGTAGAGAACGTAGTCAGCCGCGTGAAGATAACCACTTCCTACAGCGGTGACTCCACTACAGGTACCATCGGTGGTATTGCCTACAGCGGTTGCTATCTGAAGGGCGTGCTGGCAGCAGGTACACTGGAAACAAGTACTGCACACTCCAATGCAGGTGTCATCGGTTGGGCTGGCGAAGGTATCACCATGGAGAACGTGGCCTTCATAGGTAGCCTCGTTTCCGGCGACACCAACAGCACTACAATGAGCCGCAACTCCGGCAATTGTACCTTCATCAACTGCTATTACCTGAATGCTTACTACAACAACGAGGAAGGCAGCCGTATCACCAAGATTTCCGCAGAAGAGATAGGCAATGGTTCGCTGTGCTACAAGTTGAACGGCAACAGTTTCCTGAACGCAAGTTTCTTCCAGACCATCGGCACAGATGCTGAACCCGTACTCGACAAGACCCACGGTTTGGTTTATGCCTATGGTGAGGAATATGGCGACATTCACGACGATGCTTCATTCAACACTTTCCGCACCAACTTCATCAACGCTGAGGAAGCTGCCTACAGCGAGGAAATCATAGCAGAGAAGGCACTCGTAGAGAGCTATCTGAGTCAGTTGAATGAAATGAAGTCAACAAATTCACTGAACGACTTCCTGACAGCATTCGCACAGGCCAATCAGACCAAGAACAACATCACTGCCAGTGTAGCAGCCTACGTTCTCTATCAGATGAAGGTGGATGAGATCAAGGCTCTGCTCGACCAGGATCCTACTGCCGTGAATCCTCTGCGCGACATCTTGCGCGACTATGTAGAGGGTGAGGTAGAACCTAACGAGGACCTGCTGAATGGAAGTGCCCTCTATATCACGACCAACCACGAACTGAGCGCAGCCCAGTTGAATGCAGAAATCGAATGGATGGATGCAAAGTGGAAGCAAATCGTGAACTCGGAATACGAGCCCAATACCGACATCACCAGTCTGTTGATCAACGCTGACTTTAGCAACGGCGTCAACGGATGGGATGGCAATCCCAAGGCTTCTCCCTGGGGTTACAATCCCAATGTAGTGGAAAGCTGGAGATTCAACTCTCACACCTTCCAGTCACTGAAGTACCTGAAGAATGGTGTATATGAGGTAATCTGCAACGGTATGGTTCGTCCTGGCGGAAAGGACAACAGCCACCTGTATTTCTCATACTTGTATGCCAACGATCAGCAGGTACCCCTGCAGTACGCTCAGGAAGACCTCCTGGCTCCCGAGAATGCAGTGGATCGCGAGAACTGCCTGTTGGGCAACGATGGCGAATTGAACGGTTCTTACTATCCCGCCAGCGGCGAGGGCATGAGCTACGCAGTAAAGGGCAACCGCTATGTAAACCGCATTCTGGTGAACGTGACTGACGGAAATCTGACACTCGGTGTACGTGCTGATGGAACAGGTATCGATTACGACTGGACTATCTTCGGTAACATGAAGTTGTTCTACCGTGGCGACCTGAGCCAGGCTGACGAAAGCCTGACCAACGTATTGAACGGACAGGTGGCTCGTGCCAACACCATTCTGAACTACGATGTGGAGATCAACGAAGACTTCGCTCACTTCCCAGGCTTCAGCGCTGAATTGCGCCAGCAGTTGCAGGATGGTATCGCCGCTGCCGAAGCAGCAACCACACCCGAGGCCAAGTACGAACAGATCAACAAGTTCTCTGCCCTCTTCCCCAAGATTCTGGTTTGCCAGAAGGCTTACACTGCATTGGCAAGAGCTAACGAATCCGTGAATGATTTCGTACAGAACTACATGGCTCCCTACCTGAGCGCAGATCAAAAGAGTGAAGCTGAAAAGACCTACAACGGTATATGGGATATCTTCACAAGTGGTTCGGCCACAACGGAAGAAGCCCTGAACCTGTCTCCTCTGAAGGCTGTCTCCTTCTACGACAAGATTGCTGGTATCGAACCTGCATTGGAGAATGGCTACTATCAGATTACCAATGCCAAGGAATTGTTGTGGTTCTCACTCTACGTAAACAACACCAACAACTATGGCAAGGCAGTCCTGACAACTGACATCGATATGAGCGAGTTGCTCGGTTGGATGCCTATCGG
>DCHV01000032.1:20492-55780 GCA_002314945.1 Prevotellaceae bacterium UBA1743 | reverse complement strand
ACCGTGAAGAACTTCAGCATCTACGGCGACATGACATGCAAGAATGGTGCAGAAAACTGCGGCGTATTCGGTAATGTGAACAGTTCGTATGTCAAGTTTGTACACTCTTACCTGAACATCACTTGCGAGAGCGGTGCTGTCAACGTAGGTGGTATCGTAGGATGGGGTGCAGCCGACAACCGCGATTGTCCATTCTCATACATGGATGACTGCTCATACTCTGGCACATTGACTCTGAATGGCTGCAGCAGCTACTTCGGTGGTCTGTGCGGTTTCACAGACTGGATGCAGTTCCAGAACTGTGCAAACTATGGCAACATCATCATCAATGGTGATGGCGGCAGTCATGTAGGTGGTATCGTGGCAGTAACAGACCAGTCCACCTTCCCCGGCATGAAGCACTGTCTCAATGTCGGCACCATCAGCGGAACTGCTTCGTACGTAGGTGCTCTCGTAGGTGAAATCATCCAGTACAACCTGGCTGAAGCTTCCTGGAACTTCTGGATGGATGGCTCTGCTCCCTGCGCCGACAGCAACAAGGAAACAGCAACCTTCATGAATACCTTCAAGGTAAGTGCAGACGAACTGGCTAACGGTTATGTATGCGAGCGTCTGAACAAGAACCTGGCCGAGAATCACTGGTACCAAGTTGCCGGCGATGCTTATCCAAGACTCTACAATAGCGAAAGCGAAATGGGTTCACAGGATCAGAGAGGCGAAGTCCTCATCACCAGCGCAAGCCAGTTGAGCAGTAACGCAAGCGACAGCGTGGAAGGTCAGAACATTGAGAACCTCATCGACAAGAATCCTGAGTCATTCTGGCACACAGACTGGCACGGACAATGCCAAGACGCCAACCACTATCTGCAGGTAGCTCTGAACAGCGTGTTCACAGGCCAGATCACAATGGAAATGACACGCCGCAAGTCTGGTGATGACCATCCTACAGGTATCACTGTATATGGCAGCACAGATGGCGAGAACTTCACAGAAATCACACAGTTGACCCTCCCATTCGAAGGCCAAGGTACAGTAGTAAGCGCTCTGTTCAACGTCTCTGGCGTGAAGTATCTGCGTTTCACAGTGACAAACTGTGGCGGCAACAACTACGGTTTCCGCACATTCTGGCATGCAGCTGAGTTCCAACTCTATGGCAACAATGAAAATGCCATCGAAGATATCAAGACAGTATCTCCTGTCGTGAAGGGTATCTACAACCTGAATGGTCAGCGTGTAAACAAGGCTGTGAAGGGTCTGTACATCATCGATGGCAAGAAGGTTATGGTTAAGTAATCTCTTTGCAAGAAAACATAAATAGGGCCGGCAGCGTGTAGCAATACACGCTGCTGACTTTTATTAGGGATTTCCTCCAATGCATTAGGGTAAATCCGTTTTGCATCCAAAGAAAGTAATCTACTTTTGCATCAGAAACCTAAAAACATTACGACTATGAGACGTATATTTACTACCCTACTGATGACGCTCACAGCAGCAATCAGTCTCCATGCAATGGATTACGAAACGGCACGCAGAGAAGCTCTCTACCTAACCGACAAGATGGCATACGAGCTCAACCTGAATGACAACCAGTACAACGATGCATACGAAATCAACCTGGACTATCTGCTCAGCCTGAATACGGCCGACGATTTGTATGGGACATATCTCAACTACCGACTCACAGACTTCCGCCACATTCTCTATGACTGGCAATGGAACCTGTTCTATGTGGCAGACTATTTCCTGCGTCCAGTATGGTGGCACGGCGGACGCTGGTTCTACCCTATCTATAGCGTGTATGACAGGGGATTCTTCTACTTCAACCATCCACATGCCTACCTTCATTACCATGGCGGACACGGACACGGACATTTCCACGATGGTTTCTACATCGGCCGTCGTCCACACTGGGATGGTGGCATGAGAGGGCACGAACGAGGTGGAATACGCCATGAACCAGGAAGAAACGGTGTGAGAAGCAATTATGTACAAGGAAGAGGCACCAATGGTTCTCGTCGTGAAAATGGAATGAGAGGTGAATCGAGTCGCTCGCATGACAATTCCTTCGGTAGAAGTAGCACGAGATCATCCATGGAAAACAGAAGTTCCAACAGAAACATCGGACGTGGTTCGTCTGACATGGGTACACGTAGCGGACGTAGCTCTTTCGGCAACAGGGAATCGCGCAGCGGAAGCATCGAATCAAGAGGAAGTAATATTTCAGGAAGAAATTCCATCAGCGGAAACACACGGAGTAATTCGTCCTCGATGAGCGGAAGCAGCAGAATGGAAAGAGGTTCGATGAGCAGCGGTGGCACAAGAAGCGGTTCCTCCTCGATGAGTGGAAGCAACAGAATGGGAAGAAGTTCGATGAGCGGTGGTACGCGAAGCGGTTCCTCCTCGATGAGTGGAAGCAACAGAATGGGAAGAGGTTCGATGAGCAACGGTGGAAGCCACATGGGTGGCGGTAGTCACATGGGTGGCGGAAGTCACGGTGGTGGCGGTCACGGAGGTGGCAGAGGAGGAAGATAAAATCGAAAATAAAAAAATGGAATACTTATCCAAGGAATGCTACGATCAACTGGTAGCGGAATTGAATGAACTGATAAACGTAGAACTGCCCAAGGTTAAGAACGAGATTGCCGAGGCACGCGACAAGGGCGACCTGAGCGAGAACTTCGAATACCACGCTGCGAAACGCGCACAAGGCAAACTCTTGGGCAGAATACGCTTCAAACAGAAAGTCCTGCAATTTGCACGTGTATT
Organism: Prevotellaceae bacterium UBA1743; assembly: GCA_002314945.1. Lineage (GTDB taxonomy): Bacteria > Bacteroidota > Bacteroidia > Bacteroidales > Bacteroidaceae > Physcousia. The sequence goes on along the minus strand of DCHV01000032.1, from coordinate 53,014 downwards.
GGACACGTCCAACCTCAGTGGCGATATCGTAGGATTGTTTCGCAAAGTGGAATTGACGAATCTGGACACGAACACAAAGATGGCCTACACCATCGTGAATCCCCACGAAGCGAATCTGAAAGAGGCAAAGATTTCCATCAAATCCCCTATCATTCAGGAATTGTTAGGAAAGAAAACAGGGGAAACAGTGGAAGTACATGTCCCTTCCGGAGTACTACATTTGCGAATAGATAATATCAGTATCTAAAGCACAGCATCACTTGCAGTGGCGGAAAGCGTAGCAATAGTAGCGGCCCATGAGATTGGACATAACGAAGCAGATACGCAAGACGTCATTGTTCGTCTGACCGCATGAGAACGTGCCAAGAGACAGGGCTTCTCCACTACCCTGATACGAAACTTGGATCTGATCTGCCGAAATACGGGTAGCAATGACACGAGCTGCACAGTGTCCATCACGGGAACCAAGGTAGAGAAAACGGCTCTCTCCCTCGGCAATATCATCGAGTGGCACCTGATAATTGGCCAAGGGATGATGAATGCCAGCCAAAATGGCAGCTTCGCCTTTTTGCTCTGTAAAAGGAATCAGACGTCCTTCTGAATACTGCAATGAATCCACCTGACCGATATTGGGATAGACATTACCCCGAGGACGGGTGACATCATACTGAAAATCGATGCAACCCAATGGAATATCCTGAAATGCGAAACGGCGGCTGCTACGACGCAGAAATTGTAGATCTTCTACGCGATAGCGGAAATCGTGTGATGCAGGACGTATAACATGTCCATCTGCATCTTTCATGGAAAACTCCAATCCGGGATTACGCTGACGTGAATAGAGGAAATACAGATTGCCATACGTCCAATTATCTTCGTCGGTGGAAAGTTGACGATCGAAGCCCATCATCACATAACGAGTAGCATCTCCTTCTGGAACGGGCACCACATTGTTCCAACTGCGCCACGCGCCATCGTCGATATCAATATTCAAATCGCACACAAACTTCATATCAGGATAGGACCAAACTGAATAACGATTGGACTTTTCGCCACGTGTATTGCCACTCAATACATATCGAACGCCTCCAATGAGAGTGGTAGTGACGCCTGTGGCACTCACATCAGTTTGATAGGAATAATCCTTGAATCCGCCATCTGGACGCTTACTGAGTTGGAGACGCAGAATGTAGCCTCCCTTATCATCAGGACGTCGCGTAGAAGCATAAATCATCACCCACTTATGCATCTTACTATCGTAGAATATCTGACAATCCTCGTCACCCTTGGTTGGCAATTCGTAATCCAAGGGAGAGAAATCAAGAGTAGTGATACCGAAACGGAGATCGTTGTAAGCACTTGCCACCCACAAACGATGATCTGTTGGATTGTGATAAGGAGTGGTCACTTGCCAAACTTTACGAACTCGATCGTACATAATGTGAGCCGCTGAAATCTTTCGGAATGTACCAGACATAAGCGGAGATATCGTTCCGGTAAATTCCAGTTGACCTGTACCTAAGGTGAGTGCTACAATCGCGATACCACTACCTCCTGTCCTGCTACTGGCAGAGAGATAGAGTTTGCCATCCTCGATGAAAGGTGAGCCATCTTCGAAAGTAACAGAACGCACATCGGCCAATGCAGAACCCGAACTGAGTGACTGCTGAATATTCAGAATCGGTGTATGCCCATCCGAAATGACACCTTCGCCCCAATACAAACTGTCCATTTGAAACAGTAACGTGTCGGATGCAGTAAGTTCAACCTTGCCAATCACAGAGGTGTGTTGAGCAAAAAGCATACTGAAGCCAAAGATAGCGAAAAGGGGAAATACGAGTTTCTTCATATCGAATCTAATTTATTTCACATTGGATGACTTGTGCAAGTCCTGTATCACCAAACTTGCGAGGGTAAAACCAAAGATGCCTACTTCATGACAAAGACTTCCATTCACCTGAGCACGATGATTGCTCCATGCATCGACATCAGAGGGGTTACTGCCACCTAAATTGGGAAGCAATTCATCACTATATACTACCTGAAATTTGCGAGAAGGATATTGTGCAGACTTCTTGAATTGGTTGCGTAAGGCACGTGCAAGCGGACAACCCTTGGCTTGCCAAAACTCTGCTACACGAATACGGGTAGGATCCATTTTCAAGGCAGCTCCCATTGCACTATAAAGGCGCGTTCCAACACGTGTAGCATGGAGGATGAGAGACGCTTTTGGACGAAGACTGTCTATAGCATCAATAACATAATCGTACGTTTCCAAACGAAAGGATTCAGCCGTATCTGCATCATAAACTTGGCACAGAGCCTGAACATCGGCATCTGGAGCAATAGTCAGCAAACGATCACGTAGTGCTTCCACCTTAGGCATCCCTAATGTCGAAGTGGTGGCCATGAGTTGACGATTGAGGTTGGTGGTAGCAACCACATCGTTATCTACGATCGTAAGATGACCTATACCGCTACGAACAAGAGCTTCGGCACACCAACTACCTACGCCTCCCACTCCAAACAAGATAACGCGACAATCGCGAAGGCATTGCAATGTAGGAGTGCCAAGAAGGCGTTCCACACGATCGAAACGAGTCATATCTTGTACCATGGATGTAGGAATTAGGAGTTTTGTTGCTTAATTTGAAAAAGGATATTGTAGGCAGTATCAACATCAGATACTTCCTGTACAATGAAACTACGACGTGAATTAGCCTCATCAAGGCGGCAACGATGTGCGTTGGCTATACTGAATGTGATAATCTGTCCAAATGCCTTGCTCTGAAAGAAAGGACTATTTGGATTAGATACGAAATACAGACGCATACGTCCTCCTTTCAGTACGATTTTTTCTGTACCAAAATACTTTCCCAACTGCCGAAGAAGCACAACACGTATCAATGCTTCCCCTTCGGGAGGAACAGGACCAAAACGATCTATCATACGCTGACGGAATTGTAGAACGTCTTCTTCCTTCTCCAATGCATCAAGTTCGCGATAGAGCAACATCCTTTCGCTGGAAGTAGGCACATAGTCTTCACCAAAGAACATAGGCAGATCACTTTCGAATAGACATTCCTCGACAAAATCCGCTCCATCTACAATCTGGGAAGTGGATGCTTCATCTGTATAAAGTTCGTGAAATTCATCGTTGCGCAACTCTTTGACTGCTTGCGATAGAATCTTTTGATAAGTTTCGTAGCCTAAGTCGGCAATAAAACCACTCTGTTCTGCTCCAAGTAAATTGCCTGCTCCACGAATATCCAAATCCTGCATTGCCAGATGAATACCACTACCAAGACCGCTGAAATTCTCAATTGCCTGCAATCTGCGTCGTGCATCAGGATTTAGGAGACTTGCAGGAGGAGTAAGAAGGTAGCAAAACGCTTTCTTGTTGCCACGTCCTACACGGCCACGCATTTGATGCAGATCGCTCAGACCGAAATTCTGTGCACCATTGATAATGATAGTATTCACATTGGGAATATCTATACCGCTCTCGATAATAGTGGTACTAATGAGAACATCATAGTCGTAATTGACAAAATCCAAGAGAATCTGTTCCAACGCCTCGGGTGACATTTGGCCATGTCCCACTGCAACACGCGCATCAGGAGCGTATTTGTGTACGATAGCCTCCAACTCAGGAAGATTACTGATACGATTATTCACAAGGAATACCTGACCATTTCGGCTCATCTCGAAATTGATAGCCTCAGCTATCACTTCTCCACTGAATCTGCACAACTGCGTCTGAATTGGATAACGATTGGGAGGAGGAGTCTGAATGACACTCAAATCGCGTGCTCCCATCAAACTAAACTGCAATGTGCGAGGGATGGGAGTTGCTGTCAGAGTGAGTGTATCTACATTGGTCTTCATCTGACGCAGCTTCTCCTTGACACTGACCCCAAACTTCTGTTCTTCATCAATAATGAGAAGACCAAGATCCTGGAACTTTACCGTCTTTCCTATTAGTTTGTGTGTACCTATTACAATATTGACACGTCCTTCTTTCAAGTCTTGCAGAATCTGCTTTGTCTTCTGTGCGCTACGAGCTCTGCTGAGGTATTCCACTGTCACAGGCATATCCTTCAGTCGAGAAGAGAAGGTGCGGAAATGTTGGTATGCCAACACGGTAGTAGGTACAAGAACAGCCACTTGTTTGCCATCTACACAGGCTTTGAAAGCAGCTCGTATAGCCACCTCGGTCTTCCCAAAACCTACGTCACCACATACAAGGCGATCCATGGGACGTGCTTTTTCCATGTCGGCTTTGACATCCTGGGTTGCCTTCAACTGATCTGGTGTATCTTCATAGAGGAAACTGGCTTCAAGTTCATGCTGCATGTAACCATCTGCACTGAAAGCGAAGCCTTTCTCTTCACGTCGTCTGCTATAGAGTTTTATCAAGTCACGTGCAATATCCTTTATATGTGCCTTGGTACGCTCTTTCATGCGTTCCCATGCACCCGTTCCAAGAGCACTTACACGAGGAGCCTCTCCTTCACGACCTTTGTATTTCGACACTTTGTGTAGCGCATGAAGTGAGACGAGAATAAAAGAATTGTTGCTATAGTTGATTTTGATTGCCTCCTGTGTATGTTCTCCATTTGGCACATTGACAAGGCCGCCGAATTGCCCCACTCCATGATCAACATGTACAACATAGTCGCCAACCTGAAATTGTTGGAGTTCCTTAAGCGTAAGAGCCACCTTACCACTGCGTGCGCGATCACTCTTGAGATTGTATTTATGAAAACGATCGAATATCTGATGGTCGGTAAAACAACACAAATGAAGATCCTCATCACAAAAACCTTCATGTAAGGTCTTATTCAGGGGTATAAAACGTATGCCAGTCTCCTGATTATGGAAGATACTTTCCAAACGATCTGTTTGCTTCTCGCTATCAGCGAGGATAAACAATTCATAGGAACGTTCCTGATACTCTTGCAAAGTGCGGATGACAAGGGGGAAGTCCTTGTGAAAGACGGGCTGAGGCGTTATTTTGAAATGAAGAGTGTAGGTCTTCTTGTCTTTCGCTGGTTGGTTGGTTAGAAGTATATGGCGGAAACCGAGTATATCGCCACAAAAATCCTCAGGACGTACCAATATCTTTTCTGATTCAAGTGTCACTCCATCTTCCTGCTGTTCTTGTACAAGGAGTGCTTGCTGACTGAATCCCTCTTCACAAATCTGGCGGACCACATCACACACAAACGACACATCATGCATCACCAACATGGTATTCGAGGGAAGAAAACGGAGGAAGCCGTCACGACGTTCTGTGGATTTGCTAAGTTCGGGAACAAGACAAATCTGTTGTTGACGCGAGAGGCTTAGCTGTGTCTCTACTTCAAACGTGCGTATGCTATCCACTACATCTCCAAAAAAGTCGATTCGATAGGGATTCTCATTTGAAAAAGAATAGACATCAATAAGGCTACCACGTACTGCGAATTGTCCTGGTTCATATACATAATCCACACGCATGAAGCCGAAACTCAACAAAGTTTCCTGCACAAACATGATATCGACCTTCTCATCTACATGCAAAGGAAGCGTCTGATCCGAAAGTTGTTCTCTCGTAACGACTTGTTCAGACAAGGCTTCGGGACAAGTGACAATATACAAAGGAAGTGAGCCAGATGAAAGACGACTCAACACTTCTGTGCGAAGAATCTCGTTGGCTGCATCACGCTGGCCAAACTTTACAGCTCTCTTGAAACTACTGGGAAAGAAGAGTACTTCTTTGTCGCCAAGTAATTGGGTAAGGTCATGATAAAAATAGCCTGCTGATTCTGCATCATCAAGAATAAACACATAGGGATGGTTGAGTACTTGCGGAGCCGCCACAGCCAAAGATGAAAAAACCAGGGGAGTAGCACTTGCCTGCAAACCGCTCAATTGCACCACCTTTGCTTCAGTATCGCCTAATAGACGAGCCAAGGTTTTCACACGAGGATGGTGGGCGTATTGTGTCTGTAGTGTCTGAATGAGCATAACAAACAAATCAGCAGTTGATATGAACAAACTCCTCGGCCTGAGTTAGCGTGTCCACCTTTCCTACATCGAGAAGACGTAGCTCCTCTTGCATACAACCATACACTGGATGTTTATCGCAGATACGCAAATAGAAATCAATAATACCGAACACATCTGGCCACTCGTCGAAGAGTGGGAAAAGCGAGGTACTCATTTGGTGTATGCCTGCAAAAGCATACTTCTGATAACGGGAGGTATCGAGGTTGGGATAAGGACTTCTCACTTCCCCTGTGCTAACATTCGTCCATCCTACAAGACGCATATCATCATCGAATAAGAGGTATCGTTGAGTCTGACGATTGCTCACAAGTAAAGTGGCAACAGTATCGGGTTTCTGACAATCAAAAATCGAAAAATCAACGTTGCTGAGAATATCTACATTGTGAATAAGAAAGCGGTCGCATCCTTGCAGAAGTTGTCGTGCATGGCGTATTCCGCCTCCCGTTTCGAGAAGACCATTTCGTTCATCTGAAATGAGGACGTCCATTTCCGTAGGATGCGAATGACACCATTCTATAATTTGATCAGCGAAGTGATGTACGTTAATCACGACACGATTATAACCAGCCTTCTGTAATTTCTCCATTACTATCTGCAAAAGCGGTTTACCTCCCACTGAAACCAACGCCTTGGGCATTGTATCAGTAAGTGGACGTAAGCGTGTTCCCAAGCCTGCAGCGAAAATCATAGCTGTTTTCATCGCGTAGCCTCCCATCTTTGCTGTTTACCCTGCTCGCGATGACACAGACGAACTTCAATACCAAATGTTTCATGCAGATGCTGAGCAAGTTGCTGAGCACAATATACACTACGATGCTGGCCTCCTGTACAACCAAAACTGAACATCAGATCAGTGAAGCCACGTTCAATGTATCTTCGCACATGAGTGTCGGCTAATTGATAAACAGGTTGCAGGAAAGCCAAGATTTCACCATCTTCTTCCAGAAAACGAATGACAGGTTCGTCAAGGCCTGTAAGTTTCTTATATGGTTCATATCGTCCTGGATTGTGACTACTACGACAATCAAATACATAGCCACCTCCATTTCCACTTTCATCCTCGGGAATTCCGTTACGATACGAGAAACTAAAGACCCGAACTACAAGAGGCCCTTTGACAAGAGGGGGACGAGGATTCCATTGTGGCATAGACACCAAGCGCTCTAATACGTCACGTAGATAGGGATATGGACAACCTTCTCTCTCCAACACTTGACGAAGACTTTTGATGGCTGGGGGAATACTATCAATAAAATGCTTCTTTCGTTCAAAATAGCCACGAAAGCCATAGGCACCCAATACTTGTATAAGACGGAAAAGCACACAAAGTCGCAAACGCTGACGGAATACATTCTCGTCAACAGGATACACAACTTGAAGATGACGTAAATAGACGTTGAGAAGACGCTCCTTCAACTCATCGTCATACATGGCAGATGCCTGCCACAAGAAGCTTGCCACATCATATTGGATAGGACCTCGACGACCTCCCTGAAAATCAATATACCGAGGATTTCCAGAAACGTCTATCATGACATTACGCGCCTGGAAATCACGATACATAAAGGCGGTATCTGGAATACTGACGATATCTGAAGCTAAGGCTTTGAAATCGTCTTCAAGATGCAATTCATGAAAATCCAGACAAGTCGCCTTGAGAAAACAATATTTGAAATAATTCAAGTCGAACATGACATTGGTCGTGTCCATCGCAGGTTGGGGATAGCAATGTGAGTAATCTATCCCTTCCCCACCTTTGATTTGAAATGAGGGAAGAAGAGCTATTGCACGACTAAGAAGTTCCTCTTCTTCCTCGGAATAATTTCCTCCAGATACACGCCCAGCATGAAGAGAATCGAACAAAGATATATCCCCCAAATCCTCCTGAAGATAACATATACCATCTGACGATTCGGCATATACCATAGGAACAGGCAATTGTCGTGAATAAAAATGACGCGAAAGGTAGCAAAAGGCATGATTCTCCTCGACACTGGTACCTATTACTCCTATCATAGAATGACCAGATGTATCCGTCAGACGATAATAAGATCGGTTGCTTCCTGCCCCTTTTAGGAGTACGCAATTGACTGATATCTGACCTGTATATTGATTGAATAAGTCCTTTAATTTTTGCATTTCAATCCTTGTGTTTCCAAATATTTATGATTTTGTTGCGAATAGCCAATACATTGAGCAAGCTTACAAGTACAGAGATAGCCACACCGACACAAACAGTAAAGAAGAATTCACCTTCAGGAATTTGTGGGAACATAGCCCAAATCATCTGTGAATAACACATGCGCGAAATCCACACACATATCAGTACGAAAAACAAAACTGTCAAATTCATTCCTATTGTGAGTAACTGATATGGAAGTGCTACTTGAATTGGTGTGTATCCTATGAGAAGTAAATTGCGTAATTTTTCAGTATTTTTCTGTACGAGTAGATAGATACTAAGCATGAGAACAAAGAAGGAGAGGATACTAATCAGAAGTCCCACCGCAATAACGATGCCCGATGTGAGTTTAAGGAAATAGGTAGCTTTGCCTGCATCCAAACGATTATCCTCAAGTTCGAGAGAGTGATCTTGTAAATAGCTAACAATAGTGTCATCTGTAGGATTGTAAACCTCTAACAAAAGACGTGAAGGTGCAGTATCTGAATCGGGCGCATATCGTTGGTTACTCCATGTAATGAAGGTTTCTGGAACAAGGATTGTATTGAGACGTGAACTAAACCCAACTACTTTGGCGGGAAGCGTTTCCTCTATCCCTTTTCCACGGAGTCTTACTGTCATATCCACCATAGTGGCAACATGTTCAGATATCTTGGGTAACGATTGGCTTTGAGCAAAGCCAAAATTGTAAATGGCAAGATAAGTACGAGGCAGGATAATAGGAATTAGAGGTTGTTCGGGATTGAAGTTCCAACGACTCTGGTCACAATCGATATACGCATCAGGCACACTTTCGAAAAACATCTCAGTACCAAAACTACTCGTTCCCTGAATGCCCAAATAACAGGACACTTTATATTGACTGGCAGTAAATCTACCTACGCTCTTGCAGAAGGATTGCGATTCCAACTGCGCAACCTCTTCATCAGAAAAGGTAGCTGTATGTTCCTGGCCGAAACTCCCCATACTGGTTATTCGTTTGCTTACAGTCATGTATTCGGGACGTATCACACCATCTTCGCGTGAGAAAGCAGGTTTGACATCTTGGTAGAATTGCACACTTAGTAGAACAATATACATTCCAAACAGATTGGCAAAGAAAAAACCTGTCAACTGTAGAGGGCTGATATGATGTCGCAGTAGTTTCCAGATAAGTTTCATAGTGCAAAGGTTTGATTGTAGGGCAAATCAATATGCTTACCAATGCTGGTAAAGATGGCTCCAGCTCCTTGACGACGAATCTCCTGCATGAGTATCTCACCAATGATATTACTATTTGCCTCATCAAGATGACTTACAGGCTCGTCGCACAAAAGAAAATCAAAGGGTTGTACTAAAGCTCGAATGAGTGCAACGCGCTGTTGCTGACCAAAACTCATGCGCGATACTGTAGTATTCATACGATCTGCTATTCCTAAAGCAGAGAACCATTCCTCAATCTCATGTCGAGTCTTGAAATGTAGCAACTGATTCTTGATTTGCACATTCTCGTAAGCGGTAAGTTCTGGAAAGAGACGAAGTTCTTGCCATACGAGACTTAGATTTTCACGACGTAATCTACTCCATTGGGAGATGTTCAACGCACTCACATCTTGTCCATCAAAACAAATAGAACCCTGATAGTCTTGACGAAATCCTGTCAAGAAACTGCAAAGTGAACTTTTACCAGTTCCACTCGCGGCTTCCACCAAATACAATTGTCCTTTGGAAAAGGTAATGTCACGTCTCCAAATTTCGCCTCCTATCTCTGTTCGTTGGCGGAATACATTGGGCAAGACTTGATACAACTGAATTGAATTCATTTTGTGAGTAGAGGGGAAATGATTTCCGATAAAGAAGTATCAAAAGATATATTGAGAGAACTATCAAGAGAATCTCCCACACACAATTCCACACGTGAGATATGCTGCACCAATGGAGCTATGAAAGCTGGACAGAAAGGGAGAACCTGTTGAGAAAACAAGTGTGCATCCAGAGTAACGTATAAACGGGTAGACTCATCCTGAAAATGTAGGTTACTCAGGAGTTCAGAAGGGTTTTGGATAGTTGCCTGCATGGCCATTGTTTCATCTGTCGAAGCATAGAACTTACCATTGCAAACGCCAAAATAGAGCCCCATATCGTCGTCATGCCATTGGAGAGGTACTTTCAATACATCTGTCTGTTTTACTTCTGCCGTAATCAAAGCAGGATAGCGTTCTTCCTTCTGAGGATCTATCGCAAGACTCACATCTCCATCGATAGAATGAATCATCTGATCCACATCAGCACAGAAATTCAGAGCTATCAATGCTGTACGTATGCTTGGATAACGTCTCAATACATTCAAAAGTTTTTCGCCTTGTGTATGGAAACAAGCCCACAACATAGGTTCTTTTGGACCTTGACAAAGGAGATTTCCCTGAATGGGTTGGAACGTATCTTCGAGTGATGATATGGATTCAAGCAGATGGGCATTCTCTGTACGTAATTTTGTCGATAGTGTCAAGCTATTATCCTGTAGTGAGAGGTTCATTTGCAGTTTTGCTTCACTCAAAGGAGAAGTCATATCTAAGGCTTGAGCAATAAGTTTAGTACTATATGAAGGTAAGAGATCTATCGAAAGAATGCCACGCAATGCACCTTCACTCAGTAGAAGGCTGTCTGTCATACTTTGAGACGACTCTTTTTGTCTCATCCACTCCACCATTCGATTACGCATATCTGGATCTGTGGTTGCACCTGGACCTATTATCATGCAGCGATCTGAACCAATACACAATTGCCAACCATCGTATTGTGTCCAACGTAGGCCACGCTGTTTTTCTACGACAAGTCCCTTGGAACTAACGACATCTACAAAACGATCTAAATCGGGGATTTCACACAAGGCGCCAAAATAACCATCAGATGTAACAAAGCCATAGAATGGTTTGTCAACACCAATACCAAGTTCTTCCCATGATTGCATCTTCTCTGCAAGAAGATTGTGCACTACAGGTTCCTTGGATAAAGCAGGCATATCAAGTAGGACAACCGCTTGAGCATCACGAGGGACAGAAGCAGAATAGGGTGTCTGGGCATGCATCATGACAACGCCTATAATAATTCCTACAACCACGATCAAGATGAGAATCGCGAAAAGAATGTACTTGTTTTTCATATTTTCTGATTGATTAATTGCATACAATGTACAGCGACCAAAGCAGCCGTTTCGGTACGCAACCTGCTACGTCCCAAACTGACACTGCGAAATCCATTTGCATGAGCTAAACGAACTTCCTGAATACTAAAGTCGCCTTCTGGACCTATCATCACCAAAGTCGGCACAGAGGGTCGTAAGACGTTCATAAGAAGTGGTTTTTCTCCTGCTTCACACACATCTCTTTCCTCATAACAATGACAGATGAATTTATCTCCTTCGTATGATTGGGATACAAAATGCGAAAAGTCCTGCATCTCATTGAGAATAGGCTTAGAAGACTTATGGCTCTGTTTCATTGCTGAGATAAGAATCTTGTCAATACGCTCGTTCTTGATGACGTGACGCTCGCTGAATTGGCAGTCGAGAAACGACAATTCATCAAAACCGATTTCTGTGGCTTTTTCGGCAAACCATTCTACTCTATCGTTCAACTTGGTAGGTGCCATTGCCAAATGCAAATATCCCTTCCATGCAGGTTCCTGAGGCATTTGCTCTACCACTTTATACATACACCTATGAGAAGTGGAAGTCGAAATCTCTGCACGATACCAAGTGCCTCTGCCATCCATCAGACAGATTTCGTCACCAGGAACAAGACGGAGCACTTTCAAAGCATGTCGTGCCTCATCATCAGGCAACTCACCCGATACACATGGATCATAGAAAAAACGTATTTCTTTCATTCATTCAAGATTTTTTGCGTGTAGCTGGAAATACTGTCATAAATAGAAGTGCTACCACAAATGCATAGGCAGCAAAAATATACCAACAAATATCCCATCCTTCTACACTACGTATTTGTGGCACATAATGATTTACTACTGATTGAACGGCAAGCATGCCGATGGTAGAACCAAACCCGTTGCTCATCATCATCAGCAACCCTTGTGCGGAACTACGTGTGTCGGGCGTTGTTTCTGCATCAACGAATAGAGAGGCACTGATATTGAAAAAATCAAAAGCCACTCCATAGATTATCATACTGAGTATGATAAAATAGAAGCCGTCGGCAGGATTGCCTACAGCGAAAAACAGAAAACGCAAACTCCATGCCACCAAGGCTATAAGCATTACTATCTTGATACCAAAACGACGCATGAAGAAAGGTATCAGTAAGAAACAAAACGTTTCGCTCATTTGGGACATGGATGTAAGGATAACCGAATGACGTACCATGAAACTATCTGCATATTCAGACACAGAACCCCAAGCTTCCAAATAAGGAGACGCATATCCATTGGCTATCTGGAGACAAACACCTAACAGGACACAGAATACAAAGAAAAGCGCCATTTTACGTTGGCGAAACAAAACAAGTGCATCCACCCCCATTGCTTGACGAAGTGTTTTATGTCCTTTAGAAGCGGAAACAGGACAAGGAGGCAATGACAATGCATAAAGGGACAATAGCACTCCCAATGCTGCAGAAAGTCCAAATTGAGAAGCTGTAGATTTAAAGCCTGTCAAATCCACGAGCCACATAGCACAAATAAAACCGACAGTACCCCATGGTCGTATTTTTGGGAAAACCTTTACTGCATCATATCCTACATTCTTCAAAGCAGACAAGGTGACTGCATTATACAAGGCTATGGTAGGCATGTAGAATGCAACAGAGATAGTGTACAGTATGATGAGAATAGATATATCTATATGTCCTGATGATGAAATGCCATAAATAAAACAACCTCCCATACCTACTGCAGAAAAAAGATGGCATAAGCTCAACAGTCGTTGAGCAGGAATCCAACGATCTGCTACAACACCCATTAAAGGAGGAAGTAGTAGAGACACAATTCCCTGAATACTGTAAAACCATCCTATGTATTGTCCAAGTTGTTCAACTCCTAAGAACAATCCGAGAGAGATAAGGTAACAACCCCATATTCCATATTGCAAGAAACTGAGAACGGACAGACGTAGGCAGAGATTATCGTTATTATTATTCCACATACAAGACAAGTCCCTTCAAGTATTCCCCTTCGGGATGATAGATATTGATAGGATGATCAGCCGGTTGATGTAATTGATGTAAGATACGCACTTTGCGTCTGCTGATAGCTGCAGCCGTAAATACCGCACGACGAAACTGATCCTTATCGACTGCCTGAGAACAACTGAACGTAAAGAGAACGCCACCTGGCTGAATCTTCTCAAATGCCTTTGCATTGAGTTTGGTATAACCACGAAGAGCATTCTTCAAGGCATCTTTATGTTTGGCAAAGGCTGGAGGATCCAAGATAATCAAATCATAGGGTGTAGTCATCTGTTCAAGATATTTGAAAGCATCTTCAGCAAATGCCTCGTGTCTGTTGTCGTCTGGGAAATTGAGAGCCACATTTGCATTGACAAGTTCTACTGCTTTGGCACTACTATCCACACTATGTACCAACTTAGCTTCTCCACGCATAGCATATACGCTAAATCCACCTGTATAGCAGAACATATTTAGCACATTACGACCATATGCATAATGCTCCAGCAAACTTCTGTTGTCGCGTTGATCCACAAAGAAACCTGTCTTCTGTCCTTTCAACCAGTCGATATGGAACTTCAATCCGTTTTCCACAGCCACGTTGGTATCACTCTTTCCGTAGATAAATCCGTTCTCCTGCCCCAACGAAGCCTTGAAGGGAAGAGTGGTTTCACTTTTATAATAAATTGCCTTCAGAGAGTCACCAAAAACCTGTTTCAGGGCTTCTGCTATCTGCATACGACATACATGCATACCCACGCTGTGAGCTTGCATGACGGCAGTTTCTCCGTAGATATCAATAATCAAGCCAGGGAGATTGTCGCCTTCTCCATGAACAAGGCGAAACATGGTATTGTTTTCCCTGCCAGCTACGCCAATACTCCTGCGCACATCGAGTGCAACTTGCAGACGTTCGCTCCAGAATGAAACATCTATTTCTCTTTCTTCAAATGTAAGTACACGTACAGCAATGCTACCTATCTGCCAATGACCACATGCAATAAAATTCCCATCTGAATCAGCCACTCTAACGATATCGCCTTCCTCAGGTTCACAGTCGATATGGTGAACTGCGCCAGAGAAGATCCAAGGATGGAATCTCTTGAGGCTATCTTCTTTTCCTTTTTTTAAGTATAATGTTTTCATCATTACATCATGTTAATTCAAGTCTGAGATAGTATCAGTTGTCTTTATGACGCCAAACTGTGTAGGGTCTGCAAAGAACTCATACAGACGAATGCAAGCCCATGCATCAATTGCTGCATACATCTTTTGCTTATCCGTCAACGTATCTGCTTCCCAATTCGTAAGACGTTGCGCTTTGCTTATCTTTTGTCCGAATACGTTAGCATATAGTTTCTGTAAACTCCTATCCTCTATTCCGAACTCGCCAACCATCTTTTGCAAATCCCAAAAATTACCAGGCATGAAATCTTTTCTGCGACGCAAGACTGATACATCGTCATGCAAGGAGAGTCCCACTTTCAGAACGGAAGTATCAGAAAGCAAGTGTATTAGACATTCTGGAAATCCCATCTCGGAGAGACGAAAAAGAAAACAAATATCATGTGTCGCAACTTGTAATAAGGCCACATCATAAGATAAATTCTTCTTGAACGAAGGACGAGTCTCTGTATCAATACCTATTATCGGTTGCTTCAGGAGAAAATCTACTGCTCGCTGTGCCGCATATTCGCTCTTTATGACTTCTATTTTCCCCGGAAATGTGACAACGGGTAACTCGTTCAACAAAGAAACATCATATTTACTACTCAACATCTTCATGTTCCATTCCATTTAATGATGAATAGGTTAGTCGATGCAGTCGCTTGAGCGTATCTACGAGGCACTGTCCCCAATAAAGTTCAAACTGGTCACGAACAGCCCATAAAGAATCATTCATACAGTCCTCAATACCTTGTTGGTAGGAAGAAACGAAATTGCGGAGCGACTGGTATATGTCAGCCAATCCTTCGCTGATGGATTTCCAACAACTTTCCTCCGTCTGCATATCTTCGTCATATACCAAATCTTCATAATCATCCATTGACTGCATAATGTCGTACACATTGCAACGAATCCAGTTATAATCTTCTTCTGTCACCCTGTCGTCAGGCAAGAAATCACCATTACTCTCTATATCAGGGACCAACGATGCTTTGAGATACAACAAAGGAAGCAATTTCAGCATTCTATCCATGAATTCCCTACGATTACGACCTTGACTTTGCTCCAAATAAGCACAAAACTCAGCCGCCACAGTAAGGAATTCTATCACATCATGTGCATATATGGTTTTTTCCATTCGTTATTTTTATTGCAAAGATACGATTAAGTAAGCGAAATGCCAAATTTATTTAAGCATTTCCGGATTTTAACCCTTCGTATTTCTTTTGGTCAGATATCGGGCAGGTATCGGGGAAATATCGGGAATGTCTCTTTAATCCACTCTATATTGCAATCATGCAACAACACGAAAGGTCAATTATTAAATAACATTAAAATATGGCAAAAACAGATAGGGTGTTTGTTACAACGCAGATTTTGGCTTAACTTTGTCTTCGAAATATTCAAAAAAGAAATAAGGATGAAAAAATCAATCTTCATTTGTGTAGCATTGGCATTTATGAGCTGCTTGACTTCTTGTCTGAAAGATCCTGAGAATCATGAACTATATATCGCATATCCCAATGGTATATCTATTCACTTTGCTGACCAAACAAGGGACTCTGTTGCATTCTACACATTCGACAACTGGAAGATTAGATCCAATACGGATTGGTTGACTTTAACGTCCGATACAGAATACAACGGGATAAGTTACGACCCTAATAAACGCTATTATTCCATGGCTTATCTGGAAGTGGCAAACAACAAAACAGGAAAAGCACGAATTGGGACTTTGAGCGTCACGTCTTACGAATATACATGTGCAGCCATGTACTACCAATATCCATTCTTGCAGATTGTTCGTCCAAGCGGATTGATACATAGCTATTATCCAAATTCCAACAACACACTACCCGACTCTGTATCCTTCACCCTGTGCGATAGTGCCAACTGGACGCTGGATTCACTCAGTTTCACCGTGGAAAAGAATTGGACAATAGACTTCGTGGATGAAAAGCCAACATGGGTAAATCTCTCGAAGCAAGAAGGAAGAGGTGGCAATAACAAAGTGGACGTAAACCTTGAGGTGAACCCAACTTTCGATGACCGTAGTACAAAGATACGTCTAACAAGTAGTGAGATAACAAACGAAATCACCTTGGTACAATTTGGACAAGTAAAAAAGCAGGAAGAGGAATGAATACCCCTGTCCAATTGGATTTGTTTGCAGATATGCCAGTGGAGGTGGATACACCATTCACCAATCGTGTGGTGTGTCTGACAGGCAAATTTCGCCAATCGTCCCATCTTCTACAACAGAAATTTCGCGACATGGGAGCTGACTACAAACCCTCGGCTCGTATCACACGAAACACACACTTTTTATTGGTGGGGGAAAATCCTTCAACGGAACAGATGGAATACTTGCGAGGGTTAAATTTCAACGGCTACTATCCACACCTACTTTATCAGTCTGATTTGGATGCAATCCTCCAGGGACACTACGATGGATATAGAGAACCCGCAGATATCAGCAAAAAGTTACATCTCACAGAAGAACATTACCTGAAGTTCAAACTGGATTTTGACAAAGGTCAGAATCCGCTTTACACCCATGAGATATATGTGGCACCAGATACGCTAACCGAATCAAGCACTCTTTTCCAAATGATGGGAAACAAAGGTATCTATGCCAATACGTACATGGATGATTCCACAGATGCGATTGTAATAAGTGACGACACACTGAAACGTCTGCAAGCAGGGGAAGAGGACAACGTACTCCAATACATAGAAGCAAACTATAACAAAAGTCGCTCTCAATCGTATCGTTATGTGATGACAACTGAGAGCGAGTTTCTATCTTTCTTGCAAAAGTAATTTCCTATTCTTGCGCACCTCCGCCCAATGCTTGATATAGATCAATTGTATTAGCCACGACTTGATAATTGTTAGCCACTTCGCTTAATTGTGCATTCAAGAGACTGCTTTGTGCGGTCAACACTTGAAGGTAATTGGTACTGGATAGTTTCATCAACTTTTCCGTCGCATCTACAGCATCACTCAGGCTTCTTACCTGATTTGAAATCAATTCCTTCTTTGACTCGGCAGCCTCAATAGAGGCCATAGCAGTATGAACCTCAGAACCAGCATTAAGCAAAGTCTGCTGGAATCCCATTGTTGCAACTTCAAACTCGGCCTTGCTATTCTTATATGCAGCACGAATCCTACCATTGGCAAAAATGGGTTGAGCTAAACTTGCTACAGCTGCAAGCACTAAACCACCAGGATTTACAATCCCTACACCGCTCACGCTATTGGTAAATTGTCCCGTAGCAGAAATATTCAACGAAGGATAAAAGGCAGATTTGGCTATATTCTTATCATAGAATGCCGACGAGAGCGCCAGTTCGGCTTGCTTCACATCTGGACGTCTGCTAAGCAAACTTATAGGGAAGCCAGTCGTACACAGGGCGGGCTTCTGGAATGTTGACAAAGCAGTGCGGTCTATATGGCCTGGAGTTTGACACAGGATTAGTGAAAGTGCATCTTCAACTTCTGTTATTGTGTGTTCCAAGGTGACAATATTCGCACAAATACTCCAATAATTAGCCTCGGTAGAAGCTACAGCGGCTTTGTTACTCTGTCCTGCCTGCATCAATAGTCGTGTCGTATTCAGATTCGATTTCCAATTTTCTGCTGTCTGTTTGGCTATAGCAAGTTCTTCATCAAGCATGGACAAAGTATAATACATACTGGCAACATTGGCTATCAGAGAAGTTTGAACAGCTTGCTTTACTGTTTGCATATTTTCCACCGCTACCTGACTTTTCTTCTTGGCATTGCGAAGAGAAGCAAAACAATCAATTTGCCAACTCAATGACAAGGGGAAAGCATAGGTCTTGGAAGGTCCGTTTCCCATATTGTCCTTGTATTCATCTCGATTATAGGGATCCACAGCGCCACTCAATGTACCGCTTGGAGCAAAAGCGACACTTGGGAAGAAGGCCAACTTTGCAGCTTCAAGGTTATTTTGAGCTTCTTGAATACGCAAGTCAGCTTGACGCATACTGGTATTTTGTGCCAAAGCAGTTTCAATCAAACTCTGAAGAGTAGGATCGGTAAAGACTTTTTTCCAATGAACGTCTCCAAATCCTAATGAATCGCCACTCTCTGCATTACCATAAATGCCATTGGTAGTAATTTCAGCAGGACGCTCGTAATTCTTATAAAGCCCACAGCTACTCATGAAAGCAGTTGACAAGGCTATGATAAACAATCTTATAGGTTTCATATTACAAATTTTCGTTTGATTCAGCTTTTTGTTTTAAGGAACGTTCACGTTCTTTCAGGAATTGCACATCAGCCTCCTCTTCCATTACAGGACGAATTTTCTCTTGAAGATATTCGAAGATGATGAAAAACAAAGGTACTGTAAAGAGAATAGCGATAGTTCCTACTGTCATACCACCAATTACACCCACACCAATGGTACGGTTACTATTGGCGCCTGCACCAGTAGCAAACACTAAAGGAATCATACCAAAGATCATTGTGAGAACTGTCATCAAGATAGGACGGAAACGTGCTTCTGCAGCTGCGTATGCAGCCTCTACAATACCCATACCCTTACGACGACGTTCAAGGGCGAACTCTGTAATCAAGATGGCTGTTTTAGCTAACAGACCTATCAACATAATCACACCCGTTTGCAGGTAGATGTTATTTTCTATAGGTCCCATGAATATAATGCGTCCTATGGGCATCGGTTGACCATTTACCTCGAAGGTAAGATTATATCCTGCATTCCACAACCATGCAAATCCGAAGCTGCCGGCCAAACCTGCGGGTACTGAGAAAATAACAGAGAATGGAATTAGGAAACTCTCATACAAACAACTCAGAATAAGGAATATCAAGAATACACAAACACCGTAAATGATATACGTATCCCATGAGCCCATCGTAGCAGCCTCTTCACGAGCCATACCTCCATATTCGTATGCATAACCTTCAGGGAAGACATTCTTCATCGTGCGCTCTATTACGTCCATCACCTGTGAACTGGAATAACCAGCGGTAGGTGTGACATTACAAGCAATAGCACTAAACAGATTGAAACGCTTGTCAATTTCAGGACCCACAACACGTTTCAGTTTGACAAACTGACTCAGAGGAGCCATCTCTGAACCATTCTTAATATACATGTTAGCCAAATCTTCTTCACTCATACGGTATTCTGGGCCACTCTGTAGCATAACACGATATACCTTACTGAACTGATTCATATTGCTCACGTATGAACCACCGCAATAACTGCCTAATGCACCTAATACAGCAGAGGGGCTGATACCTGCACGCTTACATTGTGCTGCATCCACATCAACCTCATACTGAGGGAAGTTACGGGCATAAGTCGTAATGGCACGTGCAACTTCTGGCGCTTTGTTCAGTTCCTCCAGGAATTTTAATGTATAATTATAGAATATTTCCTTATCTGCAGCTCCTGTCTTGTCCTGTAACTGCAAGTCAATAGAACCCATACCATAACCTGGAATCATACCTGGTTCGAATACGAAACATTGTGCCTCTGGAATTTCTTTCAGCAAACGTAGGTTCAACTTTGCATTAGCCACCATAGTACTACTACTGAGCATATTATCTACAGGATGAATGAATTGGAACCAGCCACCTGGCTTATGGAAATTGATACCAGTACTATCTATTCCAATACCATATCTGCGCTCCTTCCAGTTCTTCAGACGAATGACTGCCATGCCATAGGAGGTACCTTCACCTGCCAAGAAACCATAGCCTGCCACTTTTGTAAAATCGCTAATCTCAGGAATACTATCCATGATGGCTTGTGCTTTGTTCAGAACCTTGTAGGTAGAAGCTACATTATTTCCTGGAACTGAGCTTACGTTCATCATGCATACACCTTGATCCTCACTGGGAACTAAACCTTTTGGCAACTGAGTAGCAAAGAATATTAAACCAACAAGTGCTATTGCAAGAGCACCAAAACTAACTGCATAACGTGCTCTTTTCTTCACCAGACGACGTAGTACGATGGTATATTTTGCCAACATTGCAGAATAAGTTGCCTCGTATGCCAATCGAGTACGATAATTCAACGTTCCAAAGAAGCCCTTGCGACGTTCGCCTGAAGCGGGACGCATCATCATTGCACACAAAGCAGGACATAACACGAGTGCACTAATACAAGAAATACCGACGGATGTGGCAAGCGTAACACCAAATTGGGTATAGAATATACCAGACGTACCACCCATAAATGATACAGGAATGAATACGGCCATAAACACAAAGGTACAAGAGATTACAGCCATTGTCACATCACTCATTGCATCTTTGGTTGCTTGATAAGAACTTTTGTAGCCTGAATCAAATTTAGCCTGAACTGCCTCTACAACCACAATAGCATCATCTACGACAGTACCAATTGCAAGAACCAGAGCAAAGAGTGTTAAGAGGTTTAGGGTAAATCCAGCTGCAACTAGACACGCAAATGTACCCACCAAAGATACAATGATAGATATGGATGGAATAAGCGTTGCCTTGAAATCCTGCAAGAAGAAATATACCACCAAGATAACGAGCAAGATAGCAATAATTAATGTTTCTTCTACATTGGAAATAGAAGCTAAGAGGAAGTCGTTAGATGACATCATTGTCACAAACTGAAGACCTTTGGGAAGGTCCTTACCCAGTTCCTGCAACTTTGCGGTAACACGGTCATTGGTTTCTTTTGCATTGGCTCCTGCTAACTGATAGCAGATAAATGTCACACCAGGATGACCATTCGCTTCACCATGGAAAGAATACGAAACAGCACCCAATTCTACTGTCGCAATATCTTTAAGACGTAGAATAGTACCATCTTCATTCGCACGAATCACGATATCCTCGAATTCGGTCACTTCCTTTAGACGGCCCTTATACTTCATCGTATATTGGAAAACATTCTCCACCGATGCACCGTGATTTCCATTGACGGGTTTTTCGCCCAACTGACCAGCAGGTGCTTCAAGGTTCTGTTCTGCCAAGGCAGTAGTAATGTCTGCAGGTACAACGCCATATTGTGCCATGACATCCGGCTTCATCCAAATACGCAAGGAATAAGTTCCACCCAATTCCATCACGTCACCAACACCTTCCACACGTTTGATTTGTGGAATAACGTTGATATCCAGATAATTCGAGATAAAATCTTCGTCATACACATCTTGCATTGAGGCAAGGGCATTGATCTGCAAGAAGGATGTCTGTCGTTTCAGCGTAGTCACACCAATCTTGGTAACTTCCTGAGGCAAAAGTCCTTGCACACGCGACACGCGATTCTGGACATTCACAGCTGCCATATCAGGATTAGTACCTTGCTTGAAATATACCTGAATACTGGCTGCACCCGAGTTGGTGGTAGTAGAGGTCATGTAAATCATGTTTTCCACACCATTGATACCTTCCTCAAGAGGTTGAACAACAGCATTCATCACAGCATTGGCACTGGCACCTGGATAATTGGCACTAACCACTACGGTAGGAGGTGCGATATCAGGATATTGTTCCAATGGGAGGGAGGTATAACTGATTACACCTACCATTACAATCATGATGGCAATGGAAATTGCCATCACGGGTCTCTTTATAAATATATTACCTTTCATCTTATGTCAATGTCTATGACGCTATTTATTGGGCATAATGTCCTGACCATCCTTTAGCATACCAGCTCCTTCAGCCACTATCAACTGACCTGGTTGCAATCCCTCAGTAACAATGTATTCCTTACCATTCGACTGAGGTACGATACTGATAAGTTGTTCGGTGGCAATATTCTTATCATCCACCAGATAAACTTTGAACTTGTCTTGTGTCTGCACGGTAGCTGTGGAAGGTATTACAATTACATTCTTGTACTCCACAGGAATGATAATATTTCCTGTACTACCACTATGGAGCACTTTATTGGGATTGTCAAACACTGCACGCAGTTGAATGCTACCCGTTTTTTCATCCACTACTCCACTTGCACTTTCCACTCGTCCAGGTAACTCATACTCACTACCATCAACCAACATCAGTTTCAGATCAGGCATAGCTGCCAAGGCAGAATCCAAAGTACCATTCTCACGTGTCATCTTCAGGAGTTGAGCTTCAGTCATACTGAAATAGACATACATCTGAGAATTGTCAGATACTGTAGTCAAAGGTTTGGGCATAGAGCTGCCTACAAGGGCTCCCTGACGATAGGGTAAAGTCCCCACTACGCCATCAGAAGGACTTTTTACAACCGTATAACTGAGACTATTCCGAGCATTTACAACCTGTGCTTTTGCCTGTGCAACATTTGCTTGGGCCGAGAGAAGGCTGTTGTAGGAAGTCTGAAGGTCGAAATCACTGATTACTTCCTGATCATATAGAGCTTTGCGGCTATTATTATTCAATTGTGCGGTTGCCTCTTGAGCTTCTGCAGCCTTCAGGGCTGCTTCGGCAGTATTCAAGGCTGCTTGATATGGAACTTGGTCAATGATAAAGAGCGTCTGTCCTTGCTTTACTATCTCGCCCTCCTTCACACAAAGTTTCTGCAAAGTACCACCTACCTGCGGATAAATTTCGATATCCTGACGTCCTCTAATCGTAGCTGTGTACTTCGAAGGGAGAATCATATCTTTTGTTTCCACTTTCATAGTCTTGAAGTTAGCACTTGGCATTTGCATCTGCTGTTGTTTTCCACCACAAGAAGATAGTAGGACAATACCTGACGATGCTGTCAGTATTGTCAGTTTCAGATTCTTTGAAATGAATTTTGACATAATATTTTCTTTGTAATATTTAACTAATTAGTAATCACAAGGCTGTGATTTCTGAAAAACTTTGCAAAGATACGCATTTTATAGCATAAAATAGCATAGAGGCAATCCACATTTAACCATTTTTAATGCAAAATGAGAATTCCCTCCAATAGAAGATATAAGTGCATTACTTGAACAAGCCTTGAATAAATGTTTCCAGTTCAGCACCTCGAAGTTTCTCTGCCAAAATTTTTCCTTGACTATCTACGACAAAGATACTCGGAATATACTGAACCTTGAATTCCGTGATACCCTGACGTTCGACATCCATATAGTTTGTCCATCCCATATTCAATTCTTTCAAGGCTTTAATCCATTCCTCGGAAGAACGATCTACGCTGATACTTACGATATCCAAGCCTTTGGAATGATACTTATGGTATATCTTTTTCAAATTTGGTATTTCCTTTCTGCAGGGTTCACACCAACTTGCCCAGAAGTCAATCAGCAAATAGGTCTGTCCATGTTGAGCCAACGAGATGAGTTCGTCTTTACCTTCAGGTGTCTTCAACTTCAAGGTGGGTGCTGCATCCCCTACCAAAGTAGGTGGATATACCTCGTCTTTCACCTCACGTCCATAATAGCTCGATTTTGCAGCTTCGCTCATCTCATCATAGAGGGAGCGGTATTCCTTGTCCAATCGACCAGCCAACCTGATCAAGAGCAATGGGCCCATGAAAGAATCGTTATAGCGTGATATCGTGGCGTGCAGGTAATCCTGACGTTCCTTATACGTGCTCATCACACGCTCTATGTAACTTTGTCCGTCTTTCGTTTGGTACATAGAGGCTATACTTTGCTCATCACCATACTTTTTGGATTTCTCCATCAATTGGTTGATATCCTTGTATTCATCAAAGACTGCCTTGTCGATACTATCCTGATGAGACTGGTAGGTGGACAATGCATTGATGTAATCTTCCTGCTTGCTTGCACCTTTCACCCTCATGTGTCCGAAATATGCCTCAGGTTTTTTCCCACTGTCATCTTTTCGGATTCTTCCACCTATTTCTATTGTCTCGCTGGGTGATACCAGAAGTTCGTAGTTACCCTGAAAGCCCTTTACGCTAACAAGTACCAATCGTGGCTCAGTCAAAGGAAACTCAAAGACACAATTATGTTCAGCCTTTTTGCCCATGATGACAGGGTTGACACTTTTATTGTTGGCTCCCCAAGACAATTGAATGGTGTCATTATTAGCCAAGCCCTTTAGGTCAAAAGAGATTCTCACTTTATCCTGGGCATACGACAATAGAGGTATGCATAATATGCCAGCTACGAAAGATAGAATATTTCTCATGAATTCATGCTAAGAAGAAACTCTTCATTGTTTTTTGTATCCTCAAGACGTTCTTTTACGAAGTTCATTGCTTCAAGTGAATTCATATCACTCAAATATTTACGTAGAATCCACATACGGTCGAGTGTCATCTTATCTTGCAACAAGTCATCACGTCTGGTACTGCTGGCAATGATATTGACAGCAGGGAAGATACGTTTGTTGCTGAGAACGCGATCCAACTGCAGTTCCATATTACCTGTTCCCTTGAATTCCTCGAATATCACCTCGTCCATTTTACTACCTGTATCAATAAGTGCTGTAGCGATGATGGTAAGGCTACCTCCGTTCTCGATATTTCGAGCAGCACCAAAGAAACGTTTGGGCTTATGCAAAGCATTGGCATCAACACCTCCAGAAAGTACTTTACCACTGGCGGGAGATACTGTATTGTAGGCACGTGCCAGACGGGTGATAGAATCCAGGAAGATAACCACATCATGCCCACATTCCACCATACGCTTTGCCTTCTCCAGAACAATACCTGCAATCTTCACATGACGTTCTGCCGGCTCGTCGAACGTACTGGCGATCACTTCTGCCTTTACCGTACGTGCCATATCCGTCACCTCCTCTGGGCGTTCGTCGATGAGAAGCATCATCAGATACGCCTCGGGATGATTTTCTGCTATCGCATTGGCGATATCCTTCATGAGTAGCGTCTTACCAGTCTTCGGTTGAGCTACAATCAAAGCTCTTTGCCCCATACCAATGGGTGCAAACAAATCTACTACTCGACAACTCAAGGAGTCCTTCACACCATTGCACAACTTGAACTTCTTGTCGGGAAAGAGTGGAGTCAAGTTCTCAAATGGACTTCTATCCCGCACCTGTTCGGGGTTGCATCCATTGATTTTCGTAACACGTATCAGGGGGAAATATTTTTCTCCTTCACGAGGGGGACGGATAGGACCTTCTACCACATCACCCGTCTTCAAACCATACTGACGTACCGTCTGGACATTCACGTAGATATCGTCTGGGCTACTGAGATAATTGTAGTCGCTACTACGCAGAAAGCCATAACCTTCGTTCATCACTTCAAGAACGCCCTCGCCTATAATTGCTTCATTGAAGTCATAGGCTTCCACCTCCACTTTGCGCTTAGATGGTTTTGCATCAATGTCATCCTTCAGCAATTCAGACATTTCCGTGGGATTACTATTATTGAAGTTCTCCTGTTCGGTAATCAGAGTATCCAATTGTTCATCCACATTAGGCACATCATTGATAATGACAAGGGATGGTTCCTCGTTCAGGAAGGCTTTCTCCTCGTCTGTCAGTTCATCTTTCGGTTCATTCTCCGCTTCATTCTTTACAGACATCTGTGTCTGAGGTGTTTCATCTGTTTTATCAGCGTTCTGATTACGTTCATCTTCTTCGAATGAGATCATCAACTGAGATGGTTCCTGGCCTGCGGAAACTTTGGTATCACTATTATTCGTCTCAGAAATTCTTTTCCTCTTTTTTTTCTCTGTGGGTTTCTGCACAGCATCCTGAGTTTCCTTCACATCAGGCAAGGAATCATTCGCATTACCTGAAACTATTTCTTCATTTGCTGCAGTTTCCTTCTGAGCTACCTTTTCTTCTTCACTTTTGTGTGAATTCTTGGCAGCAGAGTCTTTTTTCTTGGGCTCTTTCGTCTTCTTGCTTCCTTTGGATTCTGCTGAAGCAGCTGGTTGCACAGTTGTACTCTCATCCGCATTTTCGGCAGATTGCTTCTGCTCTGGAGACTCAGACTTTTTCTTGCGTCCCTTCTTCTTGGGTTCCTCTTTTGTCATTTTGGCTCCAAGGAGGGATTCAGCATCTATTATATCATAAATGAGATGTTGTGTGTCATCTGTCAGTTGGACATGAAGTGAAGTAGCAAGTACCTTCAATTCGTCCATACTCATCGCTTCTAACTCGACTTTTGTATGCATTGTATTTCTTTGTGTAAATCTTATGGGAAATTAAGCAGCAGGACTCTCCTGCCTCTTATTCTATTTTTTGGTACTGCAAAGGTAGGGCTTTTTACCATATCGGCCAAACTTTTACCTAAACTTTAGTCACAAACCTGAATATTTTTATTACTTTTGCGGAAATTTTTTACGCATGACACCCTATCTACAGGTTCAGAGTCTCACCAGAAGTGTGGGAGATCGCATTCTTTTCGACAATTTATCATTCGGTATTGCTCAGGGACAACATGTCGGCCTCATTGCCCAGAACGGAACGGGTAAAAGCACTTTGCTGAACATTTTGGCTGGAATTGACCAGCCTGATTCAGGACAGGTAATCTACCATAACGGGTTGCGTGTAGGGTATCTCGAACAGACGCCCCACTACCCCAGCGAACTTACTGTCATAGAGGCCTGCTTCTGGCACGGAAATGACACGACCAACCTCATCCGAGAATATGAGCGTTGTATGGCCACTCCTGGTAATCCCAATCTGCAGGAGATTCTCGACAGGATGGATCACGAGAAAGCCTGGGACTATGAGACAAGGAGCAAGACCATACTTTCCAAGCTGAAGATAACTGATTTTCAGCAACCTCTATCCCAACTTTCCGGAGGGCAACTGAAACGTGTAGCTCTCGCCAATGTACTTATCACCGAACCTGACTTCATCATTCTCGATGAGCCTACCAATCACCTGGACATTCAGATGATCGAATGGCTGGAGGACTACCTGAACCGAGGTAACACTACCCTACTGATGGTCACTCACGACAGATATTTCCTCGACAGGGTTTGCTCCGTCATTCTGGAATTGGACGATGAAACCATCTACACGTACCGTGGCAACTACAGCTACTATCTCGAGAAAAGGCAGGAGCGGCTGGATGTAGCTCGATCTGAGGTAGATCGTGCCAACAACCTATACCGCACAGAGTTGGATTGGATGCGTCGGATGCCTCAGGCACGTGGTCACAAGGCTCGCTACCGCGAAGAGGCCTTCTACGAACTGGAGAAAGTAGCCAAGAGAAGGCTGGAAGAACAGCAGGTACGCCTCGAAATGAAATCCACGTATATCGGCAGTAAGATTTTCGAAGCGGAATATGTCTCCAAGTCTTTCCAAGAGAAAACGATACTGAAGGATTTCTACTACAACTTCTCACGCTATGAGAAAATGGGTATCGTTGGGGCTAATGGTTCAGGAAAGAGCACGTTCATCAAGATGCTACTGGGCGAAGTACGGCCCGACAGCGGACGTTTTGTGGTGGGAGAAACGGTTCGTTTTGGTTATTTCAGTCAGGATGGCATGGTCTTCGACGAGCAGATGAAAGTCATTGATTCAGTACGCAAGATAGCAGAGTATGTGGATTTAGGGGGTGGACGGCATCTGAGTGCCATGCAGTTTCTCCAGCACTTCATGTTTTCGCCCCAACAGCAGCAGAACTACATCTACAAGCTATCTGGAGGGGAAAGACGCCGTCTCTACCTGTGTACAGTCCTGATGCAGAACCCCAATTTCCTTGTGCTGGACGAACCCACCAACGACCTGGATATCGTCACGCTTCAGATCTTGGAACAATACCTGCAGGACTTCCACGGATGTGTCATCGTAGTCAGCCACGACCGCTATTTCATGGACAAGGTGGTGGATCATCTGCTCGTGTTCCAAGGGGATGGTGACGTGAAGGATTTCCCTGGCAACTATACTCAGTTCCGCGAATGGGAAAAGCTCGCTCCTGTCGCCACATCCGAGAAGAAGGAGAAAGACAATCAGACACCTAAGGGAAAAGACACCTCCAATATACCAGAGAAGAAACGCAGACTTACGTTCAAGGAGAGAAAAGAATACGAGCA
This sequence comes from Prevotellaceae bacterium UBA1743, assembly GCA_002314945.1. GTDB lineage: Bacteria > Bacteroidota > Bacteroidia > Bacteroidales > Bacteroidaceae > Physcousia. The sequence continues at coordinate 24,497 of DCHV01000032.1, read as the reverse complement.
GCTGGAAGCAGACATAGAGCAACTGGAACAAGAAAAGTCAGAACTGGAAACTGCACTCAGTAGTGGAACATTGAACGTAGATCAAATCGTGGAAATGAGCAAACGCCTACCGATTCTCAACGAGGAACTTGATGAGAAGTCCATGCGTTGGCTCGAACTGAGTGAATATGCTGAGTAAGTCGGGAGATGTCAAGAAATCCGTAAAGAAGACGGTTCGGTAGCCCTTCGGTAACTCTTCGATAGCCCTTCGATAGCTGTTGGGCAGGGAATGTAAAGAATTTTCCTCTGTATTCCTAATACCAGTCGATGTTGCTGCTGTAGGAGCTCTGTTTCTTCCACTTCAGGGCATCTGCCAGGGTACTTGCATTGGCTTGGAACGTGAAATTATAGGTAGTATAAGGACTGAGTACCACGCTACAACTCATAGCAAAACAATGCAAATCACGTTTCAGGGAAGCTGTGGTCATACTCAACTTCTTGTAGTTGAAATCATAACCCGAGGAGAAATTGATATTCCAGCCTTCGGATATTCCAAGATTACCACTAAAGTTGAGTGTATGAGTCAGTTTGTACGGATAGCGCATCCTATTGATGTTAATCTGAGCAGTCGTATTTTCCATCATATTCACACCATAGCTGACCGTAAAGTTCCAAGGGAATTTGAAGGCTAAATACCCATCTTCGTCCACTTTGCTCGTGCTACGTTCTTGTTTTCCCTCTTTTCCCTTCTTGCGGTCGGGATCTACATTCTGCATGGTGGGATCTGTCTCTTCTTCATCCTCGTCTCCCATATCCGCTTTCGACAGTTTGTTGGAATCCTTTTTCCCACCGCCAAAGAGTTTGTTGAAAGTATCATTGTTGAATGTATAGGACAACGATTGCGACATGCCCTGGAAACGTCCAAAACGTCCATACGACCATTCCGTGCGATCACCCACATAGACCCTTCCGCTTTCATCCATCTGATAGGCGTATGTAGCGAATACGGCATTCATGGAGAATGTATAGCTCTTAGTAAGTTTCAGGCGCAAACGGGTATTCAAGTCACTCCAGGGCTTGCTTTTTGCAGCCATGTTATAGGAGAGAGAACCGCCTATTTCATCAATGAGACTTATCTTCTTGTATCCTGTGGAATCCTTGTCGGTACGAATCTTCATCTCCACATTGTTGGCAACATCCATCTGTACACTACCCGTCATACCCTGTGATACGGTACCATACGCCCCGCTACTATAGGGCGAATACGATACGGTAGAAACCGTGCCGTCTCGGTCTGTCTTGACGTAGGAGGAGTAGAATCCATAACGTGAGGCGCTGAAATCAGGCGCATAACTAAAACTCAGCGTAGGCGTAAAGACATGACGTATGGCTTGAATCTTCTTTCCACCACACCATTTCATTGGGGTGTACATACCATAGAGTTTCGTATTGGCAGAAAGGCTGAGATTGTAATTATACACGTTGTAGAAGCCATTTACCGTATCACGTACAATTGCCTGGTTTCCAGTGTCCCATGACTGCATTATCTTATTGCTGTAAGTGCGGTCTGTGAAATTGAAACTGGGTGTCACATTGAGATAATCAAGCAGCGTAAAGGAAGCGGATACAGGTATTTGATGACGCATACCATTTTTCCAATCTTTCACCAGATTGCTATGCAGAATCAGGTTCTCCTTGGTATTGATACTGTTTGTCAACGTTCCTGTATAGCTCATAGCTATCTTCTCGTACCATCGTTCCTTACCAGCCGCTTTCTTACGCTTCAGGGGATTGAAGCGGCTCAAGGATATATTCAAGGTGGGTAATGTCACAGCAAGGCTACTATCACGCATATTCTGACTCAAGTTGAAGGTTCCGCTCAACGTCAACCCGATATCTTGGAAAGATTTACTGTATGAGATACTGCTGGTACGGGTACTTTGTGTATAGCTCTCCGGATTGTACATACTGGTGAGGTTGTTCTTCTCGTAACTGCTGGTAGCAAAATTGACGCTTGCAGAGAAATTCTGTGAGGGATTGGCTTTAGAATCCTGACGATGACTCCAGGTGAGTTTGAAACTGCTCGACTTGTTGAAATCAGGCATATTCTTCTCTCCCTCCTGAGAGTTTTGATAACTGAAATACAGACTTCCGCTATAACGGTACCGTCTCTTGTATGTAGATTGAGTAGAAAGTCCCCATGAACCCTTAGTATAGATTTCCCCAAGCAGTTTCACATCCACCTTGTCGTTGATGGCAAAATAGTAACCACCATCACGCAGATAGAAACCACGTGTCATCTCATCGCCATAAGTAGGCATGATGAAACCGCTGGAGTAACTACTGGTAAATGGGAAGAATCCATAGGGTATAGCTAAAGGTAGAGGTACATCCTCCACCACGAGATATGCAGGTCCGAAAATTACTTTCTCTCCCTGTAACACCTTAGCACGGGAAAGCGAGAGATAGAAATGAGGGTGCTTTTTCTGACAAGTAGTGTATTTTCCATGTTGCACAAACATCACACCACTACTGTCCCTTTTTCCATCGTTCGCCATCATAAAGCCTTCACCCTGTTCGGTATAGACATTCGAGATGAAAGCTTTCCGAGTACGGAAGTTGTAACTGATACTATCAGGTTCGTACTCATCATCACCTTGTTTGAAGGTAGGTTTGCCCTTGATTACCCCGGTACTATCCTTTGTACCTGTAGCATGGACAATACTACTATCAAGGCTCATAATGATCTGGTTTGCATCCAGTTCGAGATTCTGGTACGTCACTTGCCCCTCGCCGAACAATGAAGTACGTGACTTCTCGTAATCAAAAATGATAGAATCACTTGCAGTATAGGATACTGGTTCGTCGAGAGCGCTTTTGCTACGAGTTACAGAATCTGACGAAACAGAATCTATCTGTGTTGTATCAGGCAAAATCGTATAAGCTTTCGTGGGTATAGAATCCAGAGCGTGAGCTTGTTTCAACGTATCTTCATCATCCTGTATAACAAATACATAAGAAGATTCCATTGGCTTAGATGCCAAGGAAACAATAGCCACAAAGGCCATCAAGACAATCAGAATCTTCGCTTTCAAGTGCTCTTGTCCGTCAATTAGTTTGCAAAGGTACGATTAAGCGAGAGAAAAACCAAAAGAAATTTTGTTTTTCCGAGAGAGAGTACCTTAGAGCGATAGCTCAAAGGTAAAAAGGAAACCAAAAGAAATTTTGTTTTTCCGAGAGAGAGTACCTTAGAGCGATATATGAAAATCACATCTCACTTGCAGTATTTGGTATCCCAAACAAGTTTTTCCATTCAATGAACTGGCGTGGTGATTGTAATTCAAAGCGGGATAGTGATTTGAGAATCTTTGGAAGACTTTTTCTGATGTCTGGACTTGATTTCGAGAAGAACTTATCAGCATAACAAACAAGTTTCTCTTCCAAAGTTTCAGGAGTAAAATCTTCCTCTGGTAACGGCAATAATTGCGTGCGAATCATACGTGCTGTCAAGCCCGCACCTGTATGACGTTCAGCTACTCTGGCATGTTTTGGATAACCCTCTTTACGCAAAAGTTCAGCACCTAAGATACCATGTTGGATATAGGGAGCATTACCATGACAATGTATATCTGTGGCATTCGTATATAGAATACCAATATCATGCAGCATCGCCGCTTCATACACGAATTGTCTGTCAATTTGCATTTCAGGATGCATGTCTGCTATCTGGAGTGCCATATTTGCCACATCCCTGGAATGACGCAGCAACAAAGCCTGCAATTCCGGTTGTTCACTATAATATTTTGCTATTAACTCTTCTGGATTCATACTGTTGATTGAAAAGTAGAGGCGCCCCATATAGAGACGCCTCCTGCAAGATGTGATTAAAGGATTAATATACTTGCGATGGTTTGATTATCCACCGAAGTTGTCGAAACTAATCATGTCATCCTCTACACCGAGACTATGTAACAAATCGAGGACTGTCTTGGCCATCATTGGAGGACCACACAGGTAATACTCGAT
>DCHV01000032.1:0-20392 GCA_002314945.1 Prevotellaceae bacterium UBA1743 | reverse complement strand
GGACGGTCAAGTGCCAAATGGAAGTGGAAGTTAGAGAATTCTTTTTCCAACTCGAGGAAATCCTCCAGGAAGAAGACTTCATCAATAGCACGAGCACCGTAGAAATAATGCATCTCACGATCACGTACCTTCAAGGTCTTCAGCAAGTGCATAATCTGAGCGCGAAGAGGAGCCATACCAGCACCACCGCCTACCCAGATCATCTCACGACCTGTGCCGTAGTGAGGATGGAATTCTCCGTAAGGACCACTCATGACACACTTGTCACCAGGCTTCAAACTGAAGATATAGGTTGAAGCTATACCGCAAGGTACATCCTGGAAGCCAGGACCTTGCTCTTTGGGCTTAAAGGGAGGTGTAGCAATACGTACCGTCAAGGTAATGATATCACCCTCATCAGGATAGTTAGCCATAGAGTATGCACGGATGGTTGGCACATCATTCTTCTGCTTCAAGCCAAAGATACCAAACTTCTGCCATGTGGGTACATAGAGGTCACCTATGAGATCCTTATCCATGTCACGATTGTAGTCAATGTCATAAGCAGGAATCTTGATTTGAGCGTATGAACCAGGTTCGAAGTCCATGTGCTCCCCTGGAGGCAACTGAACCTTGAATTCCTTGATAAAGCTTGCAACATTCTTGTTGCTGATGACTGTACATTCCCACTCCTTGACACCCATTACGCTATCAGGAACTTGGATTTTCAAATCACCCTTTACCTTACATTGACAACCGAGACGCCAGTTCTCCTTAATTTGTTTACGGGTAAACTGACCCTTCTCACTATCGAGAATCTCGCCACCACCCTCAGGAACTTGTAGTTTGCACTGACCACATGAGCCCTTACCGCCACAAGCGCTGGGCAGAAATACACCTTCTTGTGCCAAAGTACTCAAAAGTGATGAACCCTGAGCAACAGAGAGTATATCTTTTCCATTAATCGTAATATTTACATTGCCACTGGGTGACAAATACTTCTTAGCAACGAGCAGGATGATGACCAACGCAAGGATGATCACCAGGAATACCACAATACTCGTCAAAATCAAACTCATATCCATTGTTATTACTTCCTACTCATTAAATGTTCAAACCAGAGAAACACATAAATGCCATTGCCATCAAGCCGACAGTGATAAACGTAATACCTAAACCTTGAAGAGGCTTGGGCACGTCTGTATATGCCATCTTTTCACGGATAGCAGCTAAACCGACGATAGCAAGGAGCCAACCAATACCAGAACCAAGTGCGTAAGCTATTGCATCACCCACACATGATATTGCTTGAGTACTGGTCTCAGGATCCATCTGCACACGCTGCTGCATAAACAGAGAAGCACCCATGATGGCACAGTTTACAGCAATCAGAGGCAAGAAAATACCCAAGGCTGCATACAAACTGGGGCTGAAACGTTCAACTACCATTTCCACCAATTGTACAATACCTGCAATTACAGCAATAAACAGGATAAAAGCTAAGAAGGTCAGATCCACGCCCTCAACCAGCGCATTGGGACCTAATACATACATCTGCAAAGCATAATCAGCCGGGACAGTAACCAACAAGACAAAGGTTACAGCTACACCCAAACCAAATGCAGTCTTTACGTTCTTGGAAACAGCCAAATAAGAGCACATTCCCAAGAAGAAAGCAAAAATCATATTGTCCACAAAAATAGAGCGGACAAACAAACTAATCATGTGTTCCATATTACTTTTCCTCCTTGTTTATCGAGCGGTGAGCCCAAATTACACAACCAACGATGATTAGAGACATGGCGGGCATCGTCATCATTCCATTGTTCATATAACCTGCATTATAAACACAGTCAGGAACAATCTGGAAACCAAGCAGTGTACCAAAACCAAGCAATTCACGTATAAAACCTACGATAACCAAGATAAGTGCATAGCCCAAACCATTACCTATTCCGTCCAAGAAAGATTCCCAGGGACCATTCTGCATAGCGAAAGCCTCAAGACGCCCCATCAGAATACAGTTGGTAATAATCAATCCTACATAGACGCTCAACTGTACGCTCACATCGTATGCAAATGCCTTCAGAATCTGTGCAACTATAGTCACCAATGCTGCAACAACTACCAACTGAACGATAATACGTATACGATTGGGAATAGTCTTACGTATCAAAGAAATGATTACATTGGAAAATGCCGTGATGATCGTCACACTCAAACCCATTACAATAGCGGGTTCCAACTGAGAGGTTACCGCCAATGCTGAACAAATACCCAATACCTGTACAGCAATAGGGTTATTCAGATTCAGCGGATTAGAGAATACTGCTTTATTCTCATTTGAAAACAATTTACTCATATTCTATTCCTCCTGCATTATTCTCCTTTAAGGAAAGATTCATAATTCGTCAATCCGTCTTTAACCATACCGGCTACACCATTACTGGTAAGGGTTGCACCAGTTACGCCATCGACTTCCATTGCACTCTTAGAAGTACCAGCCTTTACTACAGTCAAAGCCACATTACCATTTTCATCAAAGATAGATTTACCATTGAACTGCTCCTGGAACCAACGTTCCTTGATACGAGCACCCAAACCTGCAGTTTCACCTTCATGGTCGAAATAAGTACCATAAACGGTTTGTTTATCTTCATTCACAGAGATATAGCCCCAAAGACTGCCCCAAAGACCACGTCCTTTGACAGGTAACACATATTTCGTAGAGCCATCTACATTAGCCTCATAGACGACCTGACTGCCTTGAGGAATTTCATTGGTAACTACTGAAGCATACTTAGAGTCAATGTCAGCACCTTTCAAGCCTGTGATGTTTAGTGAAATCAAAATCTGATTCTTTTTATCACGCATTACATTGGCATCCTGTGTAGGTTTCAATACTGATGAAACAAATGCCAGCAAGAAGGCCACTATCACTACTATCACTGCAGCATAGATAATCGTATAGGTATTGCTATTGGTATCAATACCTTTCTTCTTGGGAGCTGCGGCTGTTTCTTCCACTATTTCTTCGATGACAGAAGCAGGCGCACCGCATATAGGGCATACAGCCGGTTTTGTGTCAGCCTCGAAGGTCTGTCCACAAACATTACATTTAAACTTTGCCATATCCTTATACTTATTTAATTGTTGCACGTTTAGCACGCTTGTTGATATTACTCTGTACAAAGCAATAATCAATCAGAGGTGCGAACAAGTTCATCAGCAGAATTGCCAGCATCATTCCCTCTGGATAACCAGGATTCATGACACGTACCATCACTGCTACAACACCAATCAAGAAGCCATAAATATACTTACCACATTCTGTACGTGCACTTGTAACAGGATCAGTTGCCATAAAGACAGCACCAAAACAGAATCCACCAAGGATAAGTTGGTCGGACCAAGTAAGAGGCGACATACCAAGGCTCTGGAACAAGAGTCCTGTAAGTGCTCCACCTACAAATACGCTCAACATAGTCTTCCAACTGGCTACACCAGTCCACAGAAGAAGGATACCACCCAATGCGATAGCTATCACGCTGGTTTCACCTATGGCACCAGGGATAAGACCAATGATAGCATTGAAGGAATCTGTCAGGGGAGTTCCCAGGGCAGCCTCACCGAGAGGAGTTGCTGCTGTGTAGGTATCAGGCACGTTGTTTCCCAATCCGAAGATCGTATTTTGTGCTACCCAGACATTGTCATCACCAGTCATCACACTGGGATAACTAAAGAACAGGAAGGCACGTGTAATCAAGGCTGGATTAAAGATATTCATACCAGTACCACCGAATATCTCCTTCGCAAGAATCACGCTGAAGGCTACGGCTATTGCTAACATCCACAGAGGAGTATTGACAGGTACAATCATGGGTATCAAGATACCAGACACGAGGAATCCTTCCTGAATTTCCTCACCCTTCCATTGGGCTACTACAAATTCTATACCCAGACCTACAACATAACTAACAATGATCTTTGGTAATACTGCCAAAAGGCCATACAAGAACAAGTCACAAAAAGTAGCATTGGCCAATGTGCCAGCTGCAAGATAATTCTGATAACCTACATTGTACATACCAAATAACAAGGCGGGCACGAGTGCTATTACCACAAAACTCATGATACGCTTGCTATCTATTGCATCGTGTATATTCACACAGCCTACGCGAGAAGTCTGGTTGGGAACAAAGGCAAATGTCTCGAACCCATCTACCAAACTGCGGAAAGCATGGAATTTACCACCTTCTGCAATGTTAGGTTTGATATTATCGAAAAATTTTCTTAATGCTTTCATATTATTATATAGGTATTATGCATTTTCCTTTCGCAAGATATCAAGACCTTCGCGGACGATTCGCTGAAGTTCCAACTTACTGCTATCAACAAATTCGGCAATGGCAAAATCTTCGGGAGCAACTTCATAGATTCCCAAAGCCTCTTGGCGATCAATATCTCCTACTATTATAGCCTTTACCAGATATCCAGCAAAGATGTCCATAGGGAACACGCGGTCGTATTCACCACTCATAATCATGTGGCGCTCACCACCCTTGATACGGGCGTCGAAAGTATATTCCTTCTTCTTGCCCAACAGCCAACTGAAATAACTCCGATGGCTACTGTATGTATTGAAACGTGGAGCTATCCATCCCATGAACTCGTCAGCATGATCTCCTTCGGGAATTACGTTGATTTCAGTACTATATGCTCCCAAGAATCCTTCCGAGCTGGTTTTGACACCTGTCATCACATTTCCATTGATGATACGTAAGCTCTTGCTCTTGTCTATCTGACCTTCCAACAAAGTATTTAATTTCTGTCCCACCAGCATCTTGGCGTAACAAGGACTCTTTACCTCACTACCAGCCAGGGCTACAGTACGTGTCATATTCACTTTGCCTGTTGTCATTAGAGTACCCACAAAGATAACAGCCTCAGCACCCATTGTCCACACGACCTCACCCTTGTTTATAGGACAGAGATGATTTATCTGAACGCCAACGTTTCCGGCTGGTGCGGGACCATCGAAAATGTTTACTTCACAATCCTTAGCTACGGTTAGAGCGGGGTTTGTTTGTTTGTTGTTTACTCCAAGATAAACCTTTGCAATCTTGCTCAAAGCTGAAATACCTGCCTGAAATTCTGTTTCGTACCCTTTCAGAGCATACTCGAAATCCTGACTCAGGGGCATACTATTGAAAGCACTTACAAAGATAGCCTTAGGCTTGTCTTCTGGGTTGGCCACCACATCGTATGGACGCTGGCGGAAGAAAGCGAACAAGCCACTTTCCATCAACAGAGCTTTTACGTCATCCTTTTGGTCGAACACGCGATATTCTTGCGTCTCAGATGCCTGAACACGAATGCTCAGTAACTTACGACGTTCACCACGCTCGACCAAGGATACAGTACCACTGACGGGCGAAACAAACTTCACTTCGGGATGCAGTTTGTCCACAAACAGCGCATCCCCGGCCAACACGGCATCACCTTCTTTGACCACCACCTTGGGCTTTACACCTGTAAAATCATCTGGTATGAGTGCATACTCACCAGGACACTTCACTTGTGTAGTTTCCAGAATAGCTTTACCTTTTAGGTTGACATCGAGGCCTTTACGTAATTTGATTACTTTTGCCATATACTGAATTAAAAAGATAAGTTTCAAAAAAACGTTGCAAAATTACAATTTTTTTTGCACAATATAGTCTATTATCAAAAATAAAATCGTACTTTTGACATAAAATCTGAAATGGTGAGATTTCACCGATACAATAGACGTAAAGGATAAAAGCTTTAAAATACATATTATGCGGATCGGCAGGTGTCGTTATTGCTACGTACCTGTTATTGATTATGTTGTTCAATGTGCCGTACATTAGGACCAACGTAACGAAATTCATTACCGAGCAGTTAGAAAACAAGCTACAGACGAAAGTATCTATAGGAAACGTTCGTTTTGCATTCCCCTTTCGCCTTATAATAGATGATTTGGAATGTTACGATCAAGAGCAAGTTCTAATGATTGAGGCAACCAGGGTGGCGGCAAAGGTTGAGATGCTACCACTCTTCAGAAAGAAGATTCACCTCAGCAACGCACAACTTTATGGGGCGAACCTATCATTCTATCAACTCGAATCTGGACAACCATACAATTTCCAATTCCTACTGGATGCTTTCAGCCATCCTCAAAAAGAAAAAGAAACATCATTTGATGTCAAGTTAGGCACGTTATTCATCAAACGTTGCAACCTACGTTACGAGAAAAGATATCTTCCCATCCACTCTAACACTTTCGATCCTGCACACATCAATATCACCGACCTTAGTCTCAGCGCAAGTATCAAACACCTCACACCAGATAGTGTTAGCGCGTCCATCAAGCGATTCAGTTTCAAAGAAAGTTCAGGATTGTCACTCAAGCATCTCAATTTATCTATTGCAGCAGGCAGAAAGTCATGTACCCTCTCAGGATTTGATTTAGAACTTCCCCTTTCGGAAATGCACATTCCAAACTGTTCAGCCGCCTATTCCGATTTTCCATGGAAACAGGACATGAATGATTGGTTATCTGGATTAGGTCTCTACGGAAGCCTCGACCTCAAACTCACTCCATGTGATATAAAAGCGATAATTCCCAAATTAGGATCTTTTAAAGAACCAATTCATCTATCAGCCGAGTGGGAGGGCGAAGATGCGAATATCACATGCAAACATTTGGAATGCTATGACATTAACCGCAACATCCAGATAGAGATGCAAGGCTCAATCCATTTAGAAAAAGACAATCCTTGTTTGCGTGCTGAAGTAATAAAGCTGGAAAGTGGGACAGACTTACAAACATTTCTCACTCGCAACCTTGAATTGTCATCTATGAAATGTGCCCCATATCTGGAACGGCTTGGTAAAACCACATGTCAAGGAAAATTGTATTGGAGCAAAAAGGAGAAGAATGCTTTACTAAAAGCCCATTCACAGATAGGAACCATAGAATTGGACGGACTGCTACAGAACGACAACCAATTTGAACTGAGTTTCAACAGCCCGAAAATCTTGTTGGGTAATTTGGTGGATGGTAAAGAACAAAGCGATCTTGGAGAAGCTCAAATAACCGCCAAAGCAAAAGGCCTCTTGAATGACGAGACAGGTAATTTCTCCACGACTTGTTCTGGCGCCCTTCACGATTTTGCTTACAAGGGACACACCTACCACAACATTGAGTTCGAGGCATCAAATACAAATCAGGCAATAAGCGCAGAAGTCCATGTAGACGAAGCGGATATTAGAGCCGACGCTTCCGTTCAGACAGACCTAAGTGAACAATACAAGAAGATTTTATGTGATATACAATTCGAAAGATTCAGCCCCCACAACCTTCATCTGACTTCCAAATATGAGAATGAGTTATTTGCAGGCCATCTTACAATGGACATGCAAGGCAAAGGGTGGGAACACTTGAACGGGACGATAAAAGTAAGTGACATTAATCTTTGGAATGGAGAAGAAGAACTTTCTCCGACCGATATCATACTACGTTCATCTTACACTGATGAAGGAAATTCTATTTCCTTAGAAAGTCCCATTCTAGCATTGGAGGCAAGGGGAAACTACCGATGGAAGCAACTATACCCTACGATAAAGCAAATTTTCCATTCATACCTGCCAGGAGTATTCCCCATTACCGACACGACAAAGTTCATAGATGAACAAATGGATATCACCCTACTCATTCAAGATACCATCTATGCCAAGAGGTTGCTTGGAATCCCCCTAAGAATACCACAAACAGCACAATTTCAAGGTCATTTGGATGGTGCTTTGAGATTAGTCAACATCCATGGCCATATTCCTGAATTACAATTGTATGGTGAAAGATTGGCCAATTTGCAATGGGACACTGAGACATCACTTCAATATCTACAAAGCACCATCTCACTGAATAGGTATATCAAAGAACATCCCATACAGATGAAAATGGATTTATTTGCAGGCAATGACCGAGTAATGACAAATTTACAATGGGATAATCAACTCAACCCCAGAATGGCAGGCGAAATTAATATTACAGGAGAATTCTACCAGGATATGTCTGGCAACAATGCCATACATGGACGTATCAGTCCCACCTCTCTCATCGTCAACGATACGATTTGGAACATACGTCCAGCCACCATTCGCTGGCACGACAAGCAACTTGACCTGCAGAATATCCACATTGGAGATGACAATCGATATGCAGATATACGTGGTTGCATATCAGATAATCCACAAGATTCACTACGCATCAGTATCGCACGACTCGACCTATCTTATTTGTTCAATATAGTTAACTTCCATAGCGTCAATTTTGCGGGTGAAGCGACTGGAATGATTACTGCACATTCCTTATTTGGTAATCCGCAAGTAAACGGAGCAATCCGCGTACCCAACTTCTTATACAACAAGGCTGACATGGGAGCATTATATGCCCGTCTCAGTTGGAAAGAAAAAGGGTTAACTATCAACGCAAACATTGACAAGCAAGAGAAACAACAACACACTACGGTAAATGGTCGCGTCATACCTGGGAAGGGTCCAGAGAACGGAATTGACCTCTTAATTAAGGCCGATCACACTAACATGGGTTTCATGAACGGATATATAGGCAATATCCTCGAAAAGTTTAGAGGTGAGACAAGTGGATGGTTCCGAGTATTTGGTCCTTTGAAAAACGTGGATTTTGAAGGACGTCTCAAAGTGGATAACGCGTCTTTTCATGTGAAGTCATTAGGTGTCGATTATCGGATCACCAACGACAGCGTCATCATCAACCCTGGTGTCATTAGTTTGCCACAGGCTACTTTGTACGATACACAGGGCACACCTGAGCGAATAGAACATAAAGCATCGCTTTATGGAAACATCAAGCATAGATACACGAGACATTGGAGCTACGATCTGTACGCCAAGCCCGAAAACCTACTTGGATATGATTTCCGCGATTTCGGCAACCAGACCTTCTACGGAACTATTTTCGCTACAGGCGATGTCCATCTATACGGACAACCAGGTAGTTTCAACGTAGATGTCAATGGAACAACTAATCCTGGCACATCGTTTGTATATAGCAAATCCAATCCTGGCACAATAACCGAAGCAGGTTTCATTTCTTTCGAGACACGACAAGATACATCTTCCATTGAATCCGTGGCATTAAAGACAAAAAACACAAAGAAGAATTCAACCGATATACGTCTCAATTTTGATATGAATGTAACAGAGGATGCCACGTTGAAAGTCATGATGGATGCACGTACTGGTGACTATATCAGCCTCAACGGCACAGGACATTTCAATGCCAAATATTACAATAAAGGAAAATTTCAGATGTATGGCACCTACAATGTAGAAGATGGTGTGTATAAGATGTCCATACAAGATGTGATACACAGGGATTTTCTATTCCTTCCCAATGGCACCATCGTATTCGGCGGAAACCCCATGCAAGCCGCCCTCAATCTCAAAGCATCCTACACCATCCCTAATGTCTCGCTCGATGACCTTTCAGGCACAGGACTTGGTTTTTCCAATACCCGTGTCGATTGCATCATGAATCTTTCAGGAAAAGTTTCCGCACCAACTGTCACCTTCGACTTCGACCTTCCCAATGCTAATGAAGACGAAAAAAAGATGGTACATTCGATGGTAAGCACCGACGAGGAAAGGAACCTACAGGTCATCTATCTTTTAGGCTTCGGCACATTCTACAATTACGAGACTCAATATATGTCAGGAACCAACCAGAGCACCATGGCTATGAATTCACTCTTGAGTAGTACCATCAGCAATCAGTTCAACCAAATAATGTCTAATGCCGTAGGTTCCAAGAAATGGTCTTTTGGAGCCAATCTGCGTACAGGAGATACGGGATGGGACAATGTTGACGTAGAAGGCATTTTACGCGGAAAATTTCTAAACAACCGCCTACTGCTCAATGGCAATTTCGGGTATCGGGAGAGTTACTATTCTACAAATAATTTCATAGGTGACTTTGATGTGCAATATCTCCTCACTCCGGGAGGTGGAATAGCGCTCAAGGCTTACAACGAGACAAACGACCGATACTTCATCCAATCCTCTCTAACGACACAAGGTATCGGTATTCAGTTCAAGAAAGATTTCAACCGATGGACAGACATCTTCCACTCAATATTCCATCGCAAGAAGAAAACAGCAAAAAAGAACAAGTGAACATGTACGAGTCACTCACAATCGCTCAATGGGTCATTCTCGCTATTACAGCGCTATGCATTGGAATGTCCAAAACTGGCATACAAGGAGTAATGCTTATCATAGTGCCCTATATGGCCATGGCTTTTGGAGCAAAAGAATCTACTGGTGTCATTCTACCCATGTTATGTATGGCAGATGTAGTAGCTGTAACCTACTACAAGCGAATCGCCGACTGGAAAGAGGTCATCAAGCTTCTCCCTACAGCTGTTCTTGGTTTCTTTGTGGCCATTGGAGTGGACAAGTTGATACCCACAGGTGGATTTCGTCAACTGATGGCATGGACGTTAGCCTTGGCATTGGTCGTGATGCTATGGAGTGAGATATACGGGAAAGAGAATAAATGGATGAAAAAATGGTGGTATGCGAGTATATTCGGGCTTTTGGGCGGATTCACCACAATGATAGGAAATGCAGCTGGTCCTGTAATGTCCGTATATCTACTTTCACGTCGGACAGGCAAGATGGAGTACATCGGCATCAATGCTTGGTTCTTCTTAGTGGTCAACCTGCTGAAAATACCTCTACAGATTTTCGTATGGGACAACATCACATGGGACACCTTCGAATTAGACTTGTGTATGTTGCCTGCTATAGGGCTTGGCGCATGGTTAGGAATCCGTATCGTCAGGATTCTACCCGAGAAAGCCTTTCATCATTTCATTCAGATAGTCACCATTCTATCTGTTGCGATGATGTTTGTGTAGAAAGCCTATTCACTCTCCATAGACCTCCAGCTCATAAATACGTGCTGCATCCTCCTCTACTTCCTGAGTAGGGCCGATGATATAAAGGCGTATGTACCGGGCGTTTGTCGCTGAAAGCCTGCGGGTGAAATCATTCCTCGTGTTACCATCTACCAAGTCAAGCGTTTTCCATTCCTCATTTTCCGAATTACGATATTGGAGTTCACAACAACGTGTGATTACTCCTGCGCCTTCCTTACCCGCATTTACCAGACGCCATGCCTTTACAGTCTTCTCGGCTCCGAGGTCATATATTACATAATTAGGAGCATTATTAGTGTCACACCACTTGCTATCAAGATCACCATCAATGGTAAGGTCTGCAGTTTCGTCATCCATCGCTTCACCAGAACACTTTACTATCTTTGCTTCCTTCATGAGGTTGTTGCGAGAGATGACCTCCTTTGCAGTCAAGGTATTCTGACGATTCATTGTACTGAACATAACGCTTGCATTCTTCACTCTGGGTGTTTCATTCACAGCCACCATGGAGAAGATGACAATCTTATCATTGTCGGGTAATATAATCCTATCTGCACCGTCAGGAAGGTCTATTCCGTATTTGAACATATAGGTAAATACGTATGGTTCGTCGGACGTACTTGAATGACGATGAGTACCGACGTATGCTATCGCGTCCTCCTTCATATAACCTTCTGTTTGTCCATCATGTCCCCACTGGCCGATGAATCCGCTATAATTAGACACCGCATATTCCTTGGCACTCAACACTTTCCCATTAGCTGAATCATGTACGTAAATGACACCCGACTGCTCATCCTCCGTGGCTGCTGCAAGAAAATAGACTTTATTGTATTTTCCTGCTTGCAGAGAAATAGTATCACCTTTGCAGACATACCCATTCTTCCCGTCGAAGTCTTGGAAATTGAAATGGATATCATCGACTGAAAGACCTTCTTCCGGTAAAAGTTCCTTAGCGTAAGAGTTTCCTAACTCAAACTCAGCAGCATTGCGGATACCATTGGACGTAAAACAATATTTATCCCATTGTAGTTCGATAGGTTCCGATATGGGAGCAACCACATCTTTCTTGCCCGCAAATTTTAGTTTGTATGTTCTCACACCATATCCATTTATATCAACATCCAGTACGTTGTCACTGTACTGAACTTTATCAATGGTTTTTTCCGTTCCATCTGCCGCTACAGCATTGGCTATCTGTGTTGTGAATGTAATTTTCGCCTTTTGGTCATGACCACTCTGCTCATACACACGCAGCACATATTCGTCACTAACTTCTGCCTTTTTGAAAGCGCGAATGGACACGGCCTTGTTGTCACAGCTGAGGAATGAGAAAGTTTTTCCCAATTCGCCTTTATGCTTCGAGGATTCAAAGGCGCGTATAGGAGAATTTAACTGAGTACTTTGTTCAAATGCGCATCCCTTGTCAAGAGCACCTTTATGACCGATGAGAGAATAAGTAAATTCATGATACCCGAAATCTTGTTTTGCCTGATATGTATATCCTCCGCCAACTTCGGGCGACCAGAGAAGTGACAAACGGATGTTGTTGTCAGAGGGTTTATCCCAGCCATACTTGCCATTATTGACAATCGTCACGCCATAGTCTCCGCTTTTATCTGTAAGATCAGTCCATTCGTGGGAATACACCTCATACTTAAAATCTTCATTGTTACACCGGTCCACAGAACCGAGTCCGAGGTCGTAGGTCGCGAACGGACTGCTCACAGTCAGAGGGAACTCACATTTGAGCAAAGTATTATACGATTTCCAGTCCACCTCGTTATAGAAGTCGATGCGATTGGCCAGATGACCTTCATAAAGTCGGACATATTGGTTGATTTCCGTTTCACCATATTGTTTTGTCACCTTGACTGTCTTGCGTACAGTACCATTCTCAATGAGTTTTACACTAACGTTCTCATTGAGTACCACAGAAGCACCATCCAACGTACTTTTGTATATTTCCCAGGCAGGCCATGGCTTGCTTTGACATTCCGTAAAGGCAAGCAGACCGATAGCTTTTCCTTGCTCCACAAGTTCTTTACCATAGCGTTTATCCAGAATGGATGACAAGTTTCCATTCTCATCAAAAGTCAGTTTGTAGATGGAATTTTCCAACGTGTTGACATCTTTTTCTACAATAGGCTGAGACTGGCTTGTTTCCTTGACGGAATACACAGCAAAACCTGTAGAGGGAACTTCTGCATTCACAAGCAGATGTTTCTTGCCTCGGCTGTCTGTCACTACCTGCGAAGGAACTTTTCTTCCCTTCTCGTCCGTGACAGTATAATTGCCTTTCATCTTGTCCAGGGTGATATCAGCCACCGTCTTTTGTACAAAACCTTCAGGGTTGAATAGGACGATGGGGGTGCCACTCACTTGTGTATTAAGCATCTCTGTCACACCACTTACGGCATTAGTAGTGATGTCGGAAAACCTTTTCATGGCAATAATCTCATCATTCCAGGAGAACGCGTATGCATCAGGAATACTGGTACCCGTTAGGTCGTCATGAAACTGATGGACAAGTACCGATCTCCATATTTCCGTCAACGTTTGTGTGGGATACTCTTTCTTGCCGAGCCATTCAGCCACGACACTTGAACGTTCTGCAGCATCAGCTAAATGTTCGTTCTGGCGATTATAGTATTTCATGGCAGCCTGAGAGGTATAACATCCTACGCCATGTGTATCCATATAGAGTTCACCATCAAATACAGGTAATTCAGGGTGTTTCTCATAGGGCAGATAATCCTGATACATCTGATCACTCGAAGCAGAGATAATCTTCACGGGACCATTACCCTTGGTACCTTTCATCACTGAACGAACGGATGAAACATCTGGAGAGCCTCCCGTATCTCCTGTTCCATAATAATGGTAACCCACACCTACTGGACTCTGGTTCATCTTTTCCCAAATTCCCATATTCTCTGACAAGTCATGTTCATCAAAATTACAGCCATAATCAAAGCCATGAGCCATCATGATACGAGACCCATCCACACCTTGCCACAATCCCATAGTGAAGGGATATTTCCCCTCCCCTACCTTTGTGTCATAGAATTTGCCATAACGCCATCCTAATTTCTGTGAACTGAAACCTATTACGCCACAATGCTTTGCTATCGTTGGCATATTGTAGGGAAAACCGAAGCAGTCTGGCAGGAAATAGTCCTTTGATTCTTTCCCAAACTCATCCCTAAAGAATTGTTGTCCTAAGAGAGTATTTCTCAAGGCAGATTCCGAAGAACTGACAATAACCTCACTTGCATCCCAACTGGTACCTGTAAGATGCCATTGACCATTCTCTACATACTTCTTCACCTCCTCGTATTCCAAGGGATAATATTCTTTCATCCAAGCATATTTGACAGCACCTTCAAAGTTGAAGATATAATCGGGATAGGTGCGTATCAGTTGTAGGTTCCTATGGAGTGTCTTGGGAATATGATGACTTATAGTTTGCTGAACAGTCCAGTTCCATTGTGTATCAAGGTGAGCATCGGAAACCATATAGGCCGTTTTCTTCTCAGGAGTTGCCTCATTAGTGGATTGAGCCTGTGCATTTGATATTGACACCAATGCAACGACTAATGCAATAACATATTTCTTTATCATGACATTATTCGTGTTGAAAATTGTTCGTTAATTTGTGCACAAAGTTAAGAATATTTGAGAAAGTATCAAAATATTCTTCGCTTATTCGTACCTTTGTACGCAAAAGATGAGGAATTATGAAATTTATCGGAAATTTATTATGGTTGATATTTGGCGGTTTTGAGGCTGCCATTGGTTATTTCACCGGAAGTTTGGCCTTAGCCATTACCATTATCGGCATCCCAGTCGCTTTACAGACATTCAAGTTAGGAATACTTTGCCTTTGGCCTTTTGGCTCCGAGGTAGAAAAGACCGACAAACCGATTGGTTGCATCCGTAGTCCTCTAAATTTACTATGGTTTATTTTCGGAGGACTTTGGGCATGGATATGTCATATAATTTTCGGTATTATCCTATGTATCACCATTATTGGGATTCCTTTCGGAAAACAGCATTTCAAGTTGGCTGGGCTTTCACTCGCTCCATTCGGCAAACAGGTCCATTTGAAAATCTGAACAGACACAAATGAATCTATTTTTGTTGGCAATCGCTTTTACAACTATCTCAGGCCCGACTGAAGAAGAAAAGTTTCACACTTCAATCGATACTTTGCACGAGGTAATTGTGACAGGTACCCAGAAAGCGACTCACAGCAATCTTATCCCATATTCAATAAGCACTATCGACAGCAAAGAGATTGAATCCACAGGTCGCAACCAACTTCTTTCGGCTCTTTCTTGCCACGTCCCTGGCCTCTTTGTATCCGAGCGAAACATCTTTGGTTTCGGCATCAGTACAGGAGGAAGTGGTCACATCAGGCTTCGTGGTGTAGGAGGCTCTCCTACCAGCCAAATACTGATGATGGTGGATGGCAAACCGCAATACGCAGGTGTATTCTCCCACCCTATTGCCGATTATTACGAATCAGAATACGTGGATCATGTAGAAATCCTACGTGGGCCCGCCAGTGTACTCTATGGTTCCAATGCCATGGGAGGGGCCATCAACATCATCACTCGCAACGCCAAAGAACAGGGAATAAAGACTATCGTAAAATCACAATATGGGAGTTACAACACTTGGCAGAACACAGCCACCAGCACGATGCGATACGGCAAATTCTCCTCACTCATCTCACTTGGGTACGACCGTACAGACGGCACATTGAGGAATTTCGATTTCCGCCAGGGAAACGGATATGTCAAATTAGGATACGATATTACACCACATTGGAGTGCGACCGCAGATGCCTCCCTCAACAAATTCAGCGGCAACGACCCTATCTTTGCCCGCTTATCCAATCCACTTTCCACAGACATCTACCATCAGGATGTATTGCGTTGCGAAGCGTCTGCCTCATGTGCAAACCGATACGACCATTCCGACGGAGCGTTGCGCCTCTATTACGAATATGGAGATCACAAAATTAGAGACCCCAAGGATTTCAGAATGCTCGACGACCGCATCGGTCTTCTCACACACCAGAACTTCCAGCCTTGGGAGAAGACTCATATTACCGTAGGATTCGACTTCAACCGCTATTCGGGCAAAGTGCCACTCTCGGGAGGGCTTACCCATCAGGAAGCGGTAGCACGCCATATTCCCACCACCATGGAACGTAAGGAAATCATCGAATATGCACCTTACCTGACAGCCTCTCAAGAATTATGGAACGAGTTCATGGTTCTGAATGCAGGAATACGTATGGCTGGAAGCAATCCATTTGGGACTAAATGGATACCACAAGGCGGCCTTATCATAAATCCAGGAAAGGGATGGGTTATTAAGGCCAACGTGAGCAAAGGTTATCGAAATCCGTCCTTCAAGGAACTCTACCTCTACAAAACGGCCAATCCTGCTCTTGATCCTGAGTTTATGACCAATTGGGAACTGTCTCTCGAAAAGCGTATCTCGCATTATTTATCAGTCGAGTTGACGGCTTTTACCAGTCGGGGAAACAACCTTATCCAGACTGCCTACTCTGATATGCTGAAACATGAATGCTATGTCAACACAGGCAAGTTCAACAACAAGGGTTTGGAACTGTCTGCCACCAGCCATCCTATCAATGTGCTACATTTGCGTGCCAACTACAGTTACCTGCATTCCGATATTGATAATCTCACTTGCGCCCCTACGCATCAATTCAACATAGGAGCTGATTGGTCTGTATTGCCAAAACTTCTGCTCAACGCCAACTTGACAGGTGTATCACGCCTCTTCGTGGCAAGTGACATGGATAAGCAGGATTATGCTCTTCTCGACGTGCGTCTCACCTATCATCTGCTTGGATGGGTTGACTTATTTGTACAAGGAAACAACCTGACCGATTCCCACTATTACATACACAAAGGTTATGCTATGCCGGGAATCACAGCCTCAGGAGGTTTCAAACTGAAATTCTAACCTCACGCAACAGAAACAGCATGAACCTGATATCCCTCCGTCTGCTCAATCAACAGCTGGTCGCCCCCCAGATGAAGCGACCTGCCGATGTGGTGGCTTATATGGGTGCAATTCAAGCTCAGGAATACCGTATGATGCGATGGGCTGTATGTATGCGCACAAAACGCCCTTCAGCTCTGATGTTCCGTGAGGATTACGATAGTGGGCGCATCATACGTTCACACATGCTGCGTTGTACGTGGCAACTCGTAGCCGCCGAGGACTATCCGTGGATGTGGCAACTCTGTGCAAGCAAAGCTCTCACCACGCTCCAGGGATGGATGCACGCCAGTCGTATCTACATTTCCGACTCAGAAAGGGATGAGATTCGTACTCACCTTATAGCTGCAGCCACCGAGATGTACAGTTCCACCAAGGAGGAAATAGCCAGATTCTTAGACACAAGAGGAATACGTATGGAAGACCATCGTCTCTCCTATCATATCCGTCTGGCCGAACTCTCGGGAATCCTCTGTAGTGGCAACCTTCATCCCTGCAAGCCCACTTATTCCTTAGTCGAACGTAAGATACCAAAGCGATCCTCCCTCAGCAAGGAAGAGGCTTTAGCCCTGCTTACACGTAAATACTTTCAGAGTCACCAACCAGCCACACTCGAGGACTACGTATGGTGGTCAGGATTGAATATGGGGGATTGCAGAATAGGTATTGAAACACTCGGCAACAGCATCACCTCCTTTACCCATCAGGGACGCACGTTCTACCTCATGGAGGGATGCAGAACGCGAGGTTTCCACAAGGGCAGCCACTTACTCATTCCACCATACGATGAATATCTGATTGGCTACAAGAGTCGCGATATCGTACTTGCACCTGAGTTCAGTCACCATGCTCACAACAATAGCGGGATATTCCTGCCCATCATTGCCCGAGATGGCCAGATATGCGGCAACTGGGCACCTTTCAGCGACAAGGCAAAGATTACTTTTTTCCTTGGCGAGGAAACTTCGCTCGATAGTGAGTGGAACGACTTTTGCAGATTCAAGAAACAAGCCTTATGAAAATAGTTACCCTCATAGAGAACACAAGCGTATGTGGACTACCTGTAGAACATGGGTTGAGTCTTCACCTCACTACCACACGAGGAGAGCGTATCCTCTTCGATATGGGACAAAGCGACCTGTTGGCAAGCAATGCCAAACGATTGGGCGTAAATCTCGCAGAGGTAGATATGGCCATACTCTCACACGGTCATTACGACCATGGAGGGGGAATGGATACTTTCCTTCGCCTCAACGACCATGCACCCATCTATCTCCATCGTGATGCTTTTCATGGGCACTACTCACTACGCGATACAGGAATGCAATATATTGGGCTCGACCAGCACCTCAAGGAAAATCCCCGATTGGTGTATTGTGAGGATATCACTCAGATATCGCCTCATCTCACCCTCTTTGCGGGCGTCGAGGGAAATAGATTCCGCCCACGTGGCAACCGACTTCTCTATGGCCCCACTCCCGATAGAAACGATACATTTACCGACGAACAGAACCTTCTCATCGAGGAGGGGAACGAGACATACCTCTTTGCAGGATGCGCCCACCATGGCATCGTCCATATTCTCCAGCGTGCCGAGGAGGTACTTGGCAAGACTCCTACGCATGTATT
The DNA here is from genome assembly GCA_002314945.1 of Prevotellaceae bacterium UBA1743. Classification (GTDB taxonomy): domain Bacteria; phylum Bacteroidota; class Bacteroidia; order Bacteroidales; family Bacteroidaceae; genus Physcousia. The sequence goes on along the minus strand of DCHV01000032.1, from coordinate 1,727 downwards.
TGGGGGAATGCACCTCGTCAAGAGCGGAATGAACGAGGCCGAGGAAAATGCATATATTGACGCACTGGCACACATGCTCAAGAACTATAGTCATTGCACCTTTCACACGATGCATTGTACTGGTATGGACGCGTACGGAAAATTGCAACAATTGATGGGCAACCAGATAGAGTACCTATCCTGTGGCGACACTTTCTGTGAAACGGAAGAAGAAGAACGAAGCAAACAAACAAATCCTAAAATATGAAAACACCTTTATTCGTAGCCTTGGTAATGGCAGGCTCTCTCACAGCAGGAGCACAGACAAACGAAATGATTATCCAGGCCACCAAGCCAGGAGCAGAGATCCAGAAGACAATGTACGGCATTTTCTTTGAAGATATCAACTACGGAGCAGACGGAGGCCTCTATGCCGAAATGGTAAAGAACCGTTCTTTCGAGTTCGGGAATCACTTACAGGGATGGCAGACAAGCGGACGTATCGAGATGCGTAACGATGGCCCTTTCGAAAAGAATCCTCATTATGTACGTATGCGATACTCGGGACATCGCGTCATCCATACTTCCTTGCAGAACGAAGGATTCTTCGGTCTCTCCTACAAACAGGATGCCACCTACGCCTTTTCGGTATGGGCACGTTGCCCCTTCGGAGGAAAAGGCACCCTGGAGATACAGCTCATCGACGAGGATCTCGACCGCAACTATCAGCAGATAGGTGAACACAAACTCGAGATAGAGGGTAAAGAGTGGAAGAAATACGAGTGTGAGCTCACCGCCTCTTCTACAGTCCTGGATGGAAAGATACGACTCTTCCTGCGAGATGGAGAAGGAAACCGCCCCATGAGCGATATGGCGATTGATGTAGAGCATATCAGTCTCTTCCCTACTGATACATGGCAAGACCGCCCTGGAGGTATGCGTCGCGACCTTGCCCAGGCTCTCTACGACCTTCGTCCAGGCATCTTCCGCTTCCCCGGAGGCTGTATCGTCGAGGGCACCAACAAGGCAGACCGTTACCAATGGAAGAATACTGTTGGACCAGTCGAGAACCGCCCCACAAACCTCAACCGTTGGCAGTACGAGTTTGGCTACCGTTTCTTTCCCGACTACTACCAGAGTTATGGGCTCGGTTTCTATGAGTATTTCCAGTTGGCAGAGGACTTTGGAGCAGCGCCCTTACCCGTTCTCAACTGCGGATTGACATGCCAATTCGAGAACGACATCAAGGACGAGGCCATCTATCATACAGCGGTGGAAGACCTCGACCCCTACATTCAGGATGCCGTTGATCTCGTCGAGTTTGCCAATGGAAACACCGATACGAAGTGGGGAAAACTGCGTGCAGAGATGGGACATCCAGCACCCTTTGGACTCAAATTCATAGCCATAGGCAACGAGCAATGGGACTACGAGGACAATCCAGCTTACACCAAGCGTCTGGCACGCTTTATCGAAGTGCTTCGCGAGAAATGCCCCGAGATAAAGATTATCGGCAGTACAGGACCTGGTGCCGACGGCCCTATGTTCGAGAACCAACAACCGCTCATGAAGGAAATGGGCGTTGATCTCTACGACGAGCACTACTACAAGCCCGAGGTATGGTTCACTGGTCAGGACAAGAGTGTGAAGGGAAGTGGAGCAACCCGCTACGACACCTACGATCGCAAGGGCCCAAAAGTCTTCGCTGGCGAATATGCCTGCCACGGGGCAGGAAATTATCCCGACGG
>DCHV01000010.1 GCA_002314945.1 Prevotellaceae bacterium UBA1743 | reverse complement strand
GAGTCAAGAGTCGGTTTATTCCCCGAAGGGGATGGTTTATGGCCTTTGTGGACTTCGGCAGATAGCTGTTTTCAAAAATATCTGTGAACAGGTTCACAAGGATTTTTGGAAGCAGGTAGATGCGGAATCGTCGCAGATGATTCTGAGAAAGAAGTCCAGAAAGGTGTTTTTTAGGTTTTTGTATATAAATCCACACACATCTTCCACACACTTTTTCCATTGATCCGATAGAAGAACCTGCTCAGTACTGTGATAAAATGACGAATCCCGAAGCTGGAAGCTCCGGGATTCGCTGTTGGAATGTATCCGTGTTGGATTACTTGATCAGAATCTTCTGGCCATCCACGATGTTCAAGCCCTTCTGAACCTTGTAGAGACGTTGGCCTCCCAGGTTGTAGATACCCTTGAATACAGGAGCACTCTGCTTGATATCGCTGATGTCGGTACTTGTTGCCTTGCTGTACAGCTTGGCAGCTTCGTCGCCCGTGAGAGCATTGTCATAGAGGCGCAGGATGGCAATCTGACCCTGGAAGGCGCTGTCGCCTGAACCGTCGGTCGTCACGTCACAACCCAGATGGAAATTCTCCACGTCAACATTAGGCTTCTTCAAATCGCCTACTGCGGGTGTGATCTGTGCGAGTTGGCCGTTCTGGTAGAGGTAGAGCTGACCTGAGGTCTTGTCCCATACACCCAACAGGTGAACCCACTCGTTGTTTACAGGAACCGTGCCATAGGCACCCTTGTAGCTGCCACCGACATGTGCTTCCATGCACCATTTGCCGCCGTCGGTGATCATACCGGTACCACCGCCCTGCTCGAAGCCGAACAGGCTGATCCATGAGCTGTTGTCACCCGTCCATTCGGGACGTACATAGCACTCCATGGAGAAGCCGTCACTCAACTTGCCCCACAGCATTTCATTCATCGGGAAATAGAAATCGTTAGAGGGAACTGACGACCACCCTTCTCTGCTGCGATCCAATACATTCCTGCCTACCTCATCCAGATATACGATAGAAGGAGTACCTGAAGAATAGATTGTGTTGTTCGTGGCAGAGATATCCGTTGCGGTACCGTCCTCGTTGAATACTACATCGAAGAGGTCAGCGACAAGGCCTTCATTCTTACCGTAGAGCTGGAACTCAGCGCAATGCCAGAACGTATTGAAGCCGGTGCAGCAATCGGTGGGAGTGAAGCGCAGATAGTTCACACCTTCGGCACGGAAGCTGGCGGATACGTTGGTACCAACACCCTCGAAGGGCAGATCCAGTGTGGTGATGTCGGTAAACTCTACGCCATCCTGACTGCCCGATACGAGCATCTTGGTGGGATGGTTGTTGTTGTTGGTGTCACGACGGGTCATCTTCAGGGAGATGTCACCTGTGAACTCACTGTTGAGAGCCACCTGCAGATAGTGGTAGGCGTCGGGGCATTTTCCGTGCCAATCCGTGTGCCAGAAGGTAGCGGGATCACCATCGATCAGATATTCGATGTGCTGACCTTCCTCGATATCGCTTGCGTTACTGCTCAACTGGGAAGCTGAGGTAATCAGTGTCTGAACGCCCTTCATATAGGTATTGTAGAACTGAGTTGACTTCAGCATCTCCATCTTCTGTGCATCCTCTGCACTGATGCTACCTTCCTCATAGCCTGTCCATGCCCAGCTCTGTGCTGCCACCACTTCGTCCAGCATCTCCTTAGAGATCTGATCGGACATGTCAAAGGCAGCGTTAGCCGTAGCTTCGGTTTGGTTAAGCAGGTCAATGTAAGCCATCTTACAGGTATAAGTGTCAGCCAAAGTCTTGGAGAACTTCTGCACCAGGGCATACTTGGCCTCGGGTGTGGTAGCGGTTTCCACCTCTGCAATCTCGGCTGTCAGTTCGTCCTTCAGGGCCTGGCTTATGTTGGGATAAGCCTTGTAATCCTCGCTGATGGCGAATTCATAGTTGAGGATCGCGTTGGCACGTGCGGCCTGACCTGCCAATGTCTCGTCGAGGGCGGCATCAGCTTCGGTCATTTCGCCCAGGTAGATCAGGCGCATGTTGCTCCATCCTACCCACTGTGAGCCCATGCCCAAGCCGGGATTCTGGATGCCCACCTTCAGGGTACCGTCGGTCACATTGGCCACGATAGTGGTGATGGCACGTCCGCCGTTGGCAGCGTTGGCCACACTCTCCTGTCCCTGCATAGCATAACCGATCGTGTCACCTTCCTCGTTCGTCACGGCAAAGTCGATCGTCTCACCGCTGATATGGCAGTTCTCACCATCGATGGCCTCATCCGTGGAGATGTACGACTCAAAGACACCAGGTATGAATACCATGTTCTCGTTGGTGCTGATGCTGGCAGAATAGTTCAGGTTACGGATGTCTAATTCCTTGATGAAGCCGGGGCGTGAACCTGCAGTCATACTCAGTACATAGATACCGTTCTTCAATCCTGTCAAGGTCTGCGTGGCATCAAAGGTTCTGTTCCATGCCTCGATACCTACACGTCCGTTGGCGGTGGAACGTTTGATGGCAATACCGGAGGCGTCGCCGTCCCAGTAGTTGCTACCGTCGGTGAACTCAGGATTCTTCACGAGCATAGTCACCTCGGCACCAGCAGGATAACCTGCAGCGATGGCGTTAGCTTGCAGCGAAGTGAGGAATGCCGTTTCAGCCGTCATTGCCTCTGCATTCAGGGCGCGTGCGTCGATGATCAGGTTGTAGGAACCATTGGGGAAGGTTGCAGGATCTGGCTCTACGTCGTCGTAGAGATAGGACATCAGGTTATCCAGGGCTTCACTCTCATCGAGCTTTGTCCCTTCGACGTAATTGATGGCATCCTCGGCTGCCTTCTGGTAGAGGGCGTATGCAGATGCGCTGGTCGTGATTTGCTCTTGCAATTTCTTGGCGTTGGCGAAATTGTTGTAGAGGTCCTCCATGTTCTGGCTGTTCCTCAGTGCCTCGACTGTCTCCTGATATTTTGCGAGCAATTCTGCCTCGGCCAATACGTCGGCGTCGAATTTATCCACGATACTGCAATATTCATTCAGATATTCGTCGAATTCTATCTGGGTACCGAACTCGAATTCCGTCATCTGGATGTCCGAACCTGAATAGGCAGCGTTAATCTTCACCATATAGTATTTATAGGGTTGTGCGATACCCTCTGAGAATCCGAACGGAGCAGTGTAGAAGTTTTCTGCGGGCAGACGGTCAGGACCGATATTCTCACGGTTCTCGATGAGCACCCATCCCTCAGCATCCGTGGTGGCCAACTGGTCGTTGTCGAAGTTGGCACCGTAAATCTGCCAGTTCTTCCAGTTACGGCCTCCGTAGCCGTTACCGGTATCGTTACCTGTGGTCAGCTTGTAGAACAAGGGGCTTGTAGCCTCCTGGGTACGGAAGATGATGTAGGAATACGGATAATCCAGAGGACCACCGAACTTGGTAGTCATATCCTTGTCTATCAGTTGGTTCACCTTACCATCATCCCATGTGTTGGTACTACCGCTCAGGAATACGAATCCGCCCTCCTTGGCTGCCTTGATGATATTGGCGAGATAGGTGATTTCGGTGTTCAGCTCATCGTTGTCCAATTGACGGTTCTCGATAATGTACGGATAGGTACCGCGTGCGTATTCAGCACCCGGGGCAATATTCTCGTCGCAGTATTTCTCCATCAGGTTGCGTGTGTAGCCGTCCATGCTGCTCAGGGCGTCGCGCAACTCAGCCACCTTTGCCTCGTATGCCTTGTAGTTATCCACAGAGGCACTGATCTGGCTCACCAGGCTCGTCAGTTTGTCATACATCTTGCCCAGTTCGATGATGCTGGCCGTGGTCTTCATGGCGTTCAGCGTAGCATTGAACTCCTCCACGTATCCCTTGTGGCAGATGGTCTGGGTGAAGTCCATATCGGAGAACTTGGCAAAATACTCCTGACGTGTCAGGATGAAGTTGGCTCCATTGCCGAAGCTGAACTCGCCCATCTGCATGACAGCAGAAGGATCGCTGACCTCTATCTTGAAGTACTGGTAAGGTGTGTTGCTGGGGTTGCTCATATACAGGTAGCAAGCCGTGAGGTCGGCATCGGGCAACTGTTCGTTCGTCACGTTGTTCTTCTCGTCCAGCAGTACCCAACCTTCCGCATTGCGGGTAGCTTCTTCATCCGAGCTGCAGTTCATACCATAGACCTTCCAGCTGTTCCAGTTACGGTCGGAATAGTTGCCTGTGTCATTACCGGTGAACAGACGGTAGTAGGTAGGTACAATGGCCTCGCTTGCCTTGAAGACGATGAAATAGTCACCCTTGTCGGAGCACCACTTCGTGTCGTCCAATCCATCCACCAGACTTCCGTAATCCTCGGCGGTACCAAAGCCGAGTGTACCGTTCAAAGCCTGATAGGTGACATCGACAGCACCATCGGTCAGGTCGCTTGCATACTTTTCCATCAGCATGTTGGCGAAAATCCCTTCGTTCTTGATGCCATCGTTGTCCAACAGGCCGTTCTCCAGTACATAAGCGTATGTACCGTTGGGGAAGGTGCTGCTGGGGCCTTCGTTGCTGTTTAGGTAGTTGCCCACCACCGTGCGACCTTCACCACTGATGCAAGTGTGATTGTCGTAGTGGTTGCGCAGTTGAGCCACAATCGACATGTAGTTTTCGTAAGCTACTACGGAACTGGCCAGGGCTTCCTGAAGCGACAGGAAATTCTTGCTCTCGCTGTCCAACTCCGTCAGGTCGTTAGCGTTCTTCACCTTCTCAGCCGTTGCTTTCATCTCGGCCAAGATGCTCTTCTGCAGAGGCTTGGTGGCATCTATCTTGCCCAGATATTCCTCGTAGCGGCTCTGGCGGAAGTACTGGAAAGTGGTTTGGTCACCGAGGAAGAACTCCGACATCTGCATGTAGCCGGTTCCTGCCTGAATGGAGCCAATCTCTATCTTGAAATACTCAAACTCCGTGGTCACACCCTGATTGAAGGGCAGATATACCTCGAAGAAATTCTTGTTGGGGAGCACATCGGGACCCACATTCTCGCGTTTGTCGAGGAGCACCCAACCCTCCATGTCGCGCGTCACCTGCGCGGGATTTTCGGCATTGATGCCATAGATGCTGTAATCCTTCCAGTTTCGGCCTAATGACGTCCCCGAGTCATTACCCGTAACGCAACAGTAGTACGTGGGCGCGATGGGGCGCGATGTCTTGAAGATGGCATACTGTGTCAGATCTGGGTTGGTACTACAGCCCCACTTCGTGGCATACTGGCCGTCGAACATCTTGGACACGTCCTCACCCTCGCTGCTGCCGTTATTCTCACCGGCAAGCACCGAGTAGGTGATCGGTGTGTAGGTTCCACCACCATCCCCCTCATCGGGAGCACTCATTGCCCTGAAGGCAGAAGCATTCTGCACGCAAAATAGCAATGCTGCAGTTGCAGAAACGCACAAGAAAGAGCGTTTCACGGAAAAAGTCGTTCTTCTCTCATCTTGATTTAATTTGTTTATAATGTGTTATTTAATAAATAATAGTGCCTAACAGTACGTCTTTCTTTCGAGCGCAAAGTTAGGATTTATTCACATTGCCTCCAAGAAAAATTCAAAAAAATAGTCGTCCTTGCACAAAATTTTTAGATGCTATGCCATGCAACAAGATACAAACATTGTGACAAAGATTATTGATAATGCTGTTGGTATTATAAAGACTGCAATACTCAAAAGTCAACTTAACGCAGCCAAGGCTGTCAATCAAGAACAATTGGCACTTTATTACGGAATTGGTCGTTATGTGTCTCAGAATACCAGAAAAGGTGTCTGGGGACAGGGAGCTTTGAAGAGTATCAGTGAAAAGCTGCAGAAAGAGTTGCCAGGTTTAAAGGGTTTTTCGGAAGCAAACCTACGCAAAATGAGAACCTTCTATGAAGAATGGTGTTCATTGGATTCAAATTCGTTCGTTCCGACGAACGAATTATTACCATCAGATGAAAAAACGGCTGTTGAGACTGCCAAAACCACGAATGGAGCAGTTTCATTCGTTCCAACGAACGAAATACAAGACGAGATAATTCTGCCTACAAGATTCTCAATCCCTTCGGATTTCCCGTTCTCAGAATTCGTAAACATTGGATTCACGCTGCATTATGCCATCGTAAGCAAAGTTAAAGGGCTCGATCAACGTAAGTTCTATATACAACTTGCTGCCGAAAGCAAACTGAGAGTTGAAGACTTAGAGAAAGCTATCGCAGCAGATCTATATAGCCACAGAGGTAAGCTCCCGAACAACTTCCAGAATACCATACCCGATGCGTTGCAGGCTTATCGTACTATGCAGATGTTTAAGGACTCTTACATGCTCGATTTTATCAATGTGGAGGAACTCTTCATTCGTGACAAGGACAGGGACGAGAAGTTTGTGGAAAATGAAATTGTCCACAATGTTAAAAACTTCATCATGACCTTTGGCAAGGATTTCACTTTTGTCGGCAACCAATATCACCTTGAGAAATATGGAAGGGTTGAGTTTCCTGATTTGTTGTTTTTCAATCGTGAACTCAATGCGCTCGTAGTTGTGGAATTGAAGGACACCGATTTCAAGACTGCCTACCTTGGCCAACTATGTGGATACTTGAAGATACTGGATGATGAGGTTAAAAAGCCACATGAGAATCCATCCATAGGCATCGTCCTCTGTAAAAGTACCAATCAGAAATTTGCAGAATACGTCATTCAAGACTACACTCGCCCTATGGGTGTTGCTACATACAAGACAAGTGATGACATGGAGGATTGGATGAAACGTGTACTCCCGTCAAAAGAAGAATTACAAAAATTACTATAGGACTATCGGATGCAATTAGGCCTTACAGCAGTGTCCTGATGCCCGCAAAATTGTTTCTGCATAGGCTATAGGAACCAACATCCCCCCAATCATTCATACATCACGACTCCTC
>DCHV01000087.1:16178-38104 GCA_002314945.1 Prevotellaceae bacterium UBA1743 | reverse complement strand
GGGGAATAAACCGACTCTTGACTCTTGACTCTCGACTCTTGACAAAAAGAAGAATGGTTTATTAGCGAGGAACGAGCGACTGGTTTATGGCCTTTGGGATGGCTTGGTAGATGAGTGAACCTTCATCAGATGGTAAGCTCGCTTACCAGCGGAGGAAGGAGCACTCAGATACATAGGTCTCGAAGAGAACTCAAAAGAAAGCCATCACAAAGTGTTTTTTAGGTTTTTGTTTTATGAACAATGACTGAACACACGTTTTGCAGGTGATCTGAAAAGTGTTTTAGGTTTTGTTTTTTCAAAGGGTGAACCATTTTTTCGAATTTTTAATTGTTTTTAAGAAAATGTTTGGCATCTTCGGAATAAAAGTGTAAGTTTGCGGTCTAGAAGGACAAAAAACGATGCAAAACGTGATATTTTCGATTTATTATTATACTAATTTATAAAATTTAATGCGTATGAAGAAAAAGATTTTCCTTTGTCTGTCTTTGATGGCAGGAATGGCACTTGGCTCATGGGCTCAGGCGCCAACAGCTGATCTTCTTGATGCTACATTCAACGAAGACGGCACGGCAACGGATGCTTCCGCAATGCAAAATGCACTTGCATCCTTCGGAACGCCCTCTGTGGTATTCAACGAAGTGGCGGGTAAGAATGTGTTTGACATGACAGACAGTCCTGTCTGCAACGATCCTACTGGTGCATTCGGCCTGACAGTCGGTACCGAGATGTGGAACCAGATGGCAGACGGATACTCCTGCGAGCTCTACCTCTGCCCCACTTTCACTTCTTTCGATAGTTGGTTCAGCGCGCTTGGCTACCAGCAGAGTGGCGGCCCCGGCATGATAGTGGACTCCGGAAAGTGGACCTTCGAGGTACGTACCGGTGGTTCGTATCGCGAATCCTACACCTCTGCTCCCGTCCCCAACGAATGGATTCATCTGTTGGGTGTCTATGACAAAGCCAACCAGAAGGTACTCCTGTATGTGAATGGCAAATTGGAGGGTCAGGGTGATGCTCCCGGTGATTTCGATGCCCCTGTAGGCAACAACCTGAAGATGTTTATCGGTGCAGACACCAGCGGTGAAGGTAATCCCACGAACTCCTTCCAAGGCTACATTGCCGTAGCACGTATCTACAGCGAAGTTTTGACAGCCGATCAGGTGGCTGCCTGCTATACAGCTGTGACGGGAGAGAATCCTTTAGTGAAAGAGGCTCAGAGCATTCTGGATATCAAGCCCAATCCCAACGATTTCAAGAACTACCCCAATTTCAGCAGTGAGCTGCGCACCCAGTTGCAAACAGCGCTCAATACGTATCAGCAGAGTTCTACTGAGGAAAACGCCTCGGCCCTGAAAGAGGCTATCGCCAAGGCAAAGGAGTGTCAGGAGGCTTATATCTACATGGTAGAAAAGGCCAACGAATTGCTGGATTATGTGGATCAGAACATGAAAAGCCAGTTGACCGACGCTCAGTACAAGGAAATGGAGAATGCCAACGACAACGTGTGGGCAGCCTTCGTAGATGGCACCTACAGCACCGAAGAGGCTCTCTCGCTGAAGGATCTGAAAGCCGTTTCCTACTACGACCTGGTATATGGTTCCATGCCCGAAGAGAAGAATGGCACCTATCTGGTGGGCAACGCTGCTCAGATGATGTGGGTGGCACGCTACGTGAATGCCGGACATGGCGATGTGAACATCACCCTGACGGCGGATATCGACATGACAAGCATGCCCACCACGCTCATCGCCAACACGAGGGATTGTGCCTTCACCGGCACCCTGGACGGACAGGGACATACCATCAAGTTGGCTATCAACGTACCCAATACAGGTGACTACAGCGGTGCCCTGATCCGCTATGCCACCAATGCTACGGTGAAGAACCTGAACCTGACGGGTAGCGTGACAACCTGCGGTAAGCATTGCGCCTGCGTAATCAGTTATGCCTCGGGCAATATCACTCTGGAGAACGTATCATCCGACACCGACAACTACACCAATGGTGGTGATGCTTGTTTGGCTGGCCTCATCGGTATGGGAGGTGAGAATGGTAATCCCGGAATCCTAACGACGGTTATCTTCCGCAACTGTGCCTTCACAGGTAGCCTGAATCATACAGGCAACGCAGGTGACAGCCACGGAGGTCCTTTCATCGGTTGGAAGGGAAACAGTTCCTCTGAGGTTTATCTGTACAGCTGTTTCTCTGCCGTGAAGGGCAGCATCAGCAACAGTGGCAACTACCAGTCCTTCGTTCGCACCTGGGGTGCCAACGACAATGGCAAGATCTATGTGGAGAATAGTTTCTTCTACAATGGTGCCCAGTTTGGCGGCGCTCAGGGAGAGGAACTTTCCGAAGAGCAGTTTGCAAGTGGTGAGGCCGCCTATCGCATGAATGGAAGAAAGGCGCTGAATCCTGCATGGTACCAGAAACTTGGAGAAGATTCCTATCCCTCCCTCGACAAGACACGTGGCGTGGTGGATTATGACGGCAGCAAGTACTACAACCTCGACGTGACAGATGAACTGACATTCGCCCTGCAAGGTGCCCTGTACGAGGCTCAGAATGTACTCGACATCCAACCCGACGCAGACAACTACAAGGAATTGCCCAACTTCAGCAAGACCATCCGCGACGAACTGACTGCAGCCGTGAAGACCGGTGAGTCGGCCAAGGACGCAGCTTCCAAGCAGGCAGCCATCGACTTGCTGACAAGTCTTACAGAGAAGGCTAAAGCAAGCCAGAAGGTATATATCAATGCCATGGACGCTGCCCACAAGACTTTGGATTTCGTGGACGCAAACCTGTTGAATTCACTCAATCAAGATCAGGCAGCTGAATATGATGAACTCAAGGATCAGATTGTTGCCGACTTCCTGAATGGCGCATACGGCGATGATGCGGTGGATGCTGTACAGAAACAGTTGGAAGGCCTTTCCTTCTACAAGTACATCTATGGTGTGCAACCCGAGTTCGTGAACAATGCCTACCAAGCTACCTGTGGCGAACATCTGATGTGGCTGGCACAGCAGGTTCAGAGCGGTAACAACAAGATCAACATCGAACTGGCTGCCGACATCGACATGAGTGAGATGCCTTACTGTATGTCTATCGCCACCAGCGATAATCCTGCCTACGAAGGCACATTCGATGGTAAGAACCATATCATCACTGGCTTCCACCAGACAGGTGCCAAGTTTGAGAGTGGCTTTATCGGTAGTGCGCACTTCACCACCATCAAGAACTTCACCCTCGAAGGTGAGCTCATCCTGAAGGCCGGTACTGCACAGAGTGGTGCTTGTATAGGCGACTGCTGGGAGTGTAACTTTGAGAACATCCACAACAAGGTGAACATCACCATCGAGGAGGCCGACGTAAGAGGCGTTGGCGGTATCATCGGATGGGTAGCCAGCGGTGGCACCAACATCCGCAACTGTACCAACGAGGGTAAGATCATAGTACGCGAGGGTGCACAGTATATAGGCGGTATTGTAGGTCAGAACGCCGGCAATGCCAAGATTATCAACTGCGCCAACTATGGTACGCTCATCAGCAACGATGCAACAACCCAATTGGGTGGTATCGTAGGTATCCTGAGCAACGGCGATGCACAGATGCACGGTTGCTTCAATGTAGGAGAAGTACGCTGCAACGCCAGTGACGATGTGAATCTGACCGGTGCCCTGGTAGGTTTGATGAACAGCGCGAACGTCAAGAACAACGTATGGCTGGAGAGTAGCTGCAAGCAAGTATCAGGTTCGACAGCCGTACCTGGTGCCGTGGCTGCCACCTACGACGACTTCTCAAGCGGTAGTGTGTGCTACACCCTGAACGGTGGTGATTTCCGCAATCCTGTCTGGTTCCAGACGATTGGAGAGGATACCTATCCCGTATTGGACAACACACACGGTGTGGTAATCGGTACAGAAGACACCTATGTGAGCATCACCGATGAAGCTTCCGTGAAAAATGCCGCCTCCCTGATTGCAGAGAAACAGATGGAAAAAGCAGAAAGTCTGCAGGCCAACGAGGAAGTATTGAACGCATACAAGGAGAGCATCGATGCATTGGGTGCATGTACCACGCTCGACGAACTCGTTTCAGCCATGAACAATATGGAAAACAGCCGTACCCTCGTGGATGAGAATATCGCGCTCTATAAGGAATTTGCCGCACAGGCAGAAGATATCAAGGGAAAGATCGAAGGCAACACATCCGAGGCAGCAGAGATGCTTCGCACATACCTCAATGGAGACTTTGAGCCAGAGGAGGATTATCCCAACGGTGGTGTCCTCTATATCATCGATGTCATGCCATTGAACACCGAGCAACTGGCTGAGGAAATCAAGTTCATGCAGAACCTGCACAAGAAGGTGGCTGCCAATGACACACCTGCCGGAAGCGATGTTACCATCCTGCTCACCAATCCCACATTTGCCGATGGTTTCAACGGATGGGATGCCAAGGGTGGCAGTGCCGTATCAGACCTCAGTCTTGCTGAATGCTGGGATGGCACAGGTGAATGGAGTCAGTCGCTTACAGGACTCCGCAACGGCTACTATGAGATAGACATGAATGCCGGCTACCGCACCAAGGACAGCGATGAGCCCACCTTCTATAATGCCTACCTCTTTGCCGGTGAGAACCAGACACCCGTCATGCTCTACAAGGAAGATGGTGTAGGCATCGATGGTGCCGAGAACGGAGTAAACTGCTACATCGCCGAAGGTAACACATGGCCGTACGACCGCGTCTATAACGAGGAGATGTATTGCCCGAGCAGTACCACTGGTGCCCGCATCGCATTTGCCGCTGGCCGCTACCTGAACCGCATCTTCGTAAAGGTGACAGATGGAACCCTGAAGTTTGGTATCACGAGCCTTGGAGGTCCTCTCCGTGCTGACTGGATAACATTCGCCAATACGAAACTTATCTACTGGGGTGAGGCAGCCGAAGCCACAGACGGACTTGATGCCGTATTGGCAGGTCAGGTGGCACGCGCCAACACCATCCAGAACGCTCCATTCGACTCGGGTGACAACTACACACTGATGCCCAACTTCAGCCAGGCGCTCCGTGACCAACTGGCCACAGCCATAGCTGCAGTGGAAACAACCACAGACAACGAGGCAAAGTATCAGCTCATACAGACCTTCAGCCGTCTCTTCACCGAGATTCGTGATTGCCAGTATGCCTACATCCACGCAATGGACGTAGCTGATTCCTTCGCCGGCGTCTTTGCAGAGGCCTTGGCTTCAGGTACCATTTCCTTCGAGGAGTATCAGTCTCTCAATGACAAGATACAAGCTGTGTTCATGGCATTCGAGGAAGGAAGTTACAGCAAGGAAGAGGCTCAGGCAGTGAACTTCTACGAAGGTGAGATGGACGGAGATTTCTATGTAGTGAAAACTCCTTACGACCTGACGATGATTTCCGGATTGGCGAACACAGGTAAGCCCGTGAAGGTGAAACTCGCATCTGACATCGACCTTTCTGCTGCCACCACGCTGATGTTGGGTAACAGCCAAGATGCTCCTTTCCAAGGCGTATTCGACGGCCAGGGACATACCATCAAGTTGGCTATCAACGTACCCAATACAGGTGACTACAGCGGTGCCTTCATTCGTTTCGCCACCAACCTCACGGTGAGAAACCTGAACCTGACCGGTAGCGTGACTACCTGTGGCAAGCACTGCGGTAGTGTGATCAGCTACGGATGGGGCAATGTCACTCTGGAGAACGTGACCTCCAACACCGACAACTACACCAATGGTGGCGATGCTTGCCTCTCTGGTCTTGTAGGTATGGCAGGTGAGAACTTCGCTTCATCACCCACCGTGATGACCTTCCGCAACTGTGCCTTCACGGGTACCATGAACCACACTGGTGCTGCAGGTGACAGCCACGGAGGTGTCTTCGTCGGTTGGAAGGGCAACAATGCCACCACAGTATATGTGTATGACAGCTATTCCGCTGCACAGGGTAGTATCGTCAACAGCAGCGCTTACCGTCCCTTCGTCCGCTTATGGGAAGGTGGCGACAATGGTGAGATCTACATAAATAACAGCTACTACTACAACAGTGCCCAGTTTGGTGGTGTTCAAGGAGAGGAACGTTCCGCTGAGAAGTTTGCAAGCGGTGAGGTATGCTATCTCCTGAACGAAAGCCAGAATGGTACCGTATGGCGTCAGGATTTGGGCAGTGACCCCTATCCCGTATTAGATACCACGCACGGCCTCGTGAAGAAGAACAACGATGGTAGCTACGGTAACTGGGATGCCATCCTGGAAGTAGCTGAACAGCAGAAGACGACAGATGGTATCTTCAACATGATGGGTCAGAAGGTGCAGAAGACCGGAAAGGGTATCTACATCATCAACGGAAAAAAGACCCTCCTGAAATAAACTTGATTTAATTCCTACTATGCGGCAGCGTCCATGCATTCGGGTGCTGCCGCTTTTTCAAACACCACACACCTGGATATAACGACTAAGACGGATCTATGACAGCAAAACATGTGACAGCCCTGTTTACCATGGGCCTTCTTCTCCTATCATCCTGTACCGAACAAATTGACGTGTCGAACCGTTACGTGTTCGTCAATTACTCGGCGGGAGCCTATCTGGAGAAGCATCCCGAACAATACAGCGAGTATTCGAATCTGCTAACACTTGTCAAGGCGAGCGACATCAGCAATACTACCGTAGGGCAGTTGCTCAAGGCGCGAGGCAATTACACGGTGTTCGCACCAACCAACGAAGCCATCCACAATTATCTGGAATCGTTGATAAGTACAGGATTGGTGACCGAGCCCTCGTGGGAATCATTCACGGACAGCGTGAAGAAAGACTCCATCCGACGCGTAATCGTACTGAACAGTATCTTGGACAGTGGTGATGACACAAAAGCGTTCAACACTTATGATTTTCCGACCAAGAACGGGGAGGAAATCGTAGTGCCCAACATGAACGACCGCAAGTTGAACATCTATTACGGTGGACGCGGCTTGCAGAAAGACGAATATGGCAACATGGAAGATGCGGATAGCATCCTGGTGAATGGCAACTGCCCCATCAATGCGAAGAACCGAGACATCCCTGTGTCCAATGGTGTCATCCATCAGGTAGAGAGGGTAATCGACCCGAAGAACAACACGATGGCCGACTATCTCGAGGACATCCTGTACAACCAGAAGGAAGGCTATCTGGTGATGGCACGTGCCGTGCAGGCATGTGGATTGATGGACACCCTGCGCCTGGTACGCGACGAGGTATACGAGAGCATGTACAAGCGCGGTCTCATAGGCAATCTCAATGGCATGACGTCGCATGGTTTTGCTGAAGGAGAGATCGCTTACGTGCCTGAACATCGCAAATACGGTTTCACCCTCTTTGCAGAGACCGATGACTTCTGGGAGGGACAAGGCATTTCCCCCACCGATCCCAATCTGCTGGAGAAGCTGACGGATTGGATCCTGCAGAATCACCAATACGCCGAGGAGGATGACTATGAGACGGGTACCGATTACAAGAATCCCAAGAACCTGATTCACCAATGGACGACCTACCATCTGCTTCCCATGAAGATACCTTCGGACAAGCTCGTCATCCACGAGAACGAGCAGGGGTACAAGCAGAGCAATCCCACGGAACTGGGTGCAGCGGTCTTTGACTTCTACACGACCTACGGCAAGAGACGCCTGATGAAAATGTATGAGAGTCGCGAGAGCAAGGGAGTTTACATCAATCGTTTCCCCGTCTTGGACAACGGTCGTCATGGCAACTATCACGAATTGTCGTGCGATCCCGACAAGTTGGGATGCCGCGTAGGGAAAGATGATCCGCGTGCCGTATTGGGCGACATTGTGAACGGTTACATCTATCCGATCGATGCTCCCCTGTCCTATAGCGATGCCGTACGCGACAATCTGCACAAATCACGCCTTCGCTTCGATGCCATGAGCATCCTGCATGAATCCATCAGCAATGATGTGCGCAAGGCTCACCGTACGGAGGAGAGATACCAGCACGTGTATTTCCCCAACAGCCCCCTGTATCAGTATTTCGACAACCTATGGATAGCCGACGGCTCACACTTTGTGTATTACAACGCCTACACCATCTACTATCCCAATCTGAACTCCGACGAAATAAAGGCCGTGGGGTACTACGACCTGACATTCACCCTGCCTCCCGTGCCACGCAAGGGCGTCTATGAGTTGCGCTGGGGGTATGATTCCAACCCACGCCGTGGAATGGGGCAGATTTATTTCGGCAACAACAAAGACAGGCTCTATGTATCGGATATCCCCCTGGACATCCGCGTGACGGTATGGAACGGCGACACGGGTTTCCAGGAAGACACAGGCGATGACGAGTACGATGCCGAGGTGGACAAGCGTATGCACAACAAGGGGTACATGAAAGGCGGTCATGTATGGACAGAATACGGCCACAATCCCTATACAGGTCGTCAATGCTCCACATGGCAATCCCCCATGCGACGCATCATCTTCCGTGGTGAGGTAGATCCCAACGAGACTTACTACCTGCGCATCAAGTCGGTTTTGGACAGCGACAAGACCGAGTTCATGATGGACATTCTGGAGTTCTGTCCCAAGGAGGTGTATGACAATCCTGTGGAACCTGAAGATATCTGGTAATAAAAAAAAGAAGAATGCGAAGAAGGGTTTGGGCACTTTTGGTGATGTCTGCAATGCTTTGTATGAAAAGCTACGCGACAGAGAATCCCAACTTGATAATAAATGAGATACAGGTAGCCAACATCGACCAATACGTCGATCCCAGCTGGAACTTTGGCGGATGGGTGGAATTATACAATCCCAACAGCAAGCCCTTCCGCTTACGTGGATGTTGGGTGAGCGATGACCCCGAGAACCTGAAGAAGGTACATATTACCGAACAGGTCACAGTGTATGGGCGCAGTTACAAGAACCTGTGGTTCGACCATCACGACAAGTACTGCCCCTCGCAGGTGAACATGAAGCTGGACGCAGACGGAGGTACGTTCTACCTGAGTGACGAGAATGGCAATCTCATTCTCAGCCAGGATTATCCAGCCGCCGTGCCACGTGCCAGTTGGGCGCGTATGGGAGATTTCACAGGCGAATGGGGCTACACCAATACTCCTACGCCCGAGGCGTCCAACGGTCAGCCGACCCCTTGCATCGAACGTCTTCCCGCCCCAGAACCCGATATAGAAAGCTGCCTATTCAGCAAACCATTCCAAATGCATGTCCCGATTCCCCAAGGTGCCACACTCCGCTATACCAAGGATGGAAGGACACCCTCGCTCACAGTGGGCGAAACATCGGATGACGGAGTATTCACCATAGCTGTCAATACTGTGTTACGCATGGCATTCTTCGCTGACGGGAAGATGAGCAGCCGGGTGGTGACACGCTCTTATCTGGCGAAAGACAAGAATTTCAGCCTGCCTATTGTCTCTGTCACTACCGATCCAGACAACTTGTACAGTGACGAAACGGGTATCTTCGTCAAAGGAGTGAATGGTCGTCCGGGATTGGGACAGACGGTGAAATGCAACTGGAATATGGATTGGGATCGTCCTATCAATTTCGACTATATGGATGAGACAGGTGTCTCGCTTGTCAATCAGGAAGCCGAGATCCGTCGTAGTGGCGGATGGGGCAGGATGCAGGCTCCCTACAGTTTCAAGATTCACTCCGATGCACAATACGAGGGGGAAAACACGATGGATTACCCGTTCTTCCACGACAAGCCATACAACAAGACGAAGATGCTACTCCTGCGCAATGGCGGCAACTGCGACTACTACTATCGTATGCGCGATGCTTTCATCCAGAAACTCATCCTCACAAGCGGAATGGATATCGATGCGCAGGATTACCAACCTGTGGTGCATTACATCAATGGTGTCTATCGGGGCACACTCAACCTAAGAGAGCCGAACAACAAACATTTCGTCTATTCGAACTATGGCATGGACGATGACGAGATAGACCTTTTTGTCATTGACAACGATACCGGTTATGTGCAGAAGAACGGCACGCACGAGGCCCTGCAACGATGGTACGATTTGAGCAAGGAAGCTGCTGACGCGAAGACCTACGAGGCAATCTGCAGGATGGTGGATATTGACGAGTACTGCAACTACATGGCCATCAAACTCTATCTTGGCGATGGGGATTGGCCCGGAAACAACATGAAGGCATGGCGGCCACGTGAGGAAAATGGCAAGTGGCGCTATCTGCTCTACGATATGGACGGAGCCTTCACCTGCGGCTCACCCTTCACACACTTCGAGGAAATGAAGATACACACGTTCAACACCCTTCTGGGTGAACCGGTGAGCAACTATACGATGGAGATAGAACCCGTGACGATTTTCATGAATATGCTGAAGAATGAACAGTTCCGTCGGCATTTCATCGATGCGGTATGTATATTGGCTGGTTCAGTGTTGGAATCATCGCGTTGCAACCCGCTCATTGATGAATGGGCACAGCGGGTGTATCCCATGCAGATACTGCCTGATAACGGGTATGGAAGAAACTCCTCCACGTTGGATGGCGCAGCTGACCTGAAAAACAAATTGGGCAATCAGGCGGCCGCTATGTTTCCCGTCATGGAAAGTTATACTCCGTTGCACATCAATGCTTCCAGTGCGCAAAAGCTGAAGGTGAACTGTAACCTGGAAGAAGCACGTATCCGAATGAACGGACAGGTCATTCCTACGGGCAATCTCGACGGACGTGTCTATTCCCCCATCACCCTCTTGGCCGAAGCGCCTTCCGGCTATGTATTCAAGGGATGGAAACTGCTTTCCGGTAGTGTACAGGAAGGGACTCCGATCATCCGTACTGGCGAGGAATGGTCTTATTATGACAAAGGAAGCCTGGATGGGAAATCATGGAAACGATTAGGGTACGGTACGGCCTCATGGAAAACTGGCATGGCTCCTCTCGGCTACGGAAACGCAAGCGAAGGATATACCACCCGACTCAGTTACAGTAACGACAGCAACAACAAATTCCCCACCTATTATTTCCGTAAGATGTTCAACATCGAGGATAATCCAGAGGGAAAGAAATTCTTCTTTGGCTACAAGGTGGATGACGGATTCATCCTCTACATCAATAATCAGGAAGCTTTCCGCTACAATATGCCCTCAGGGGATGCCACCTACGCAACCTTCTCCACCACCTATGCTGGTACAGATCCCATCACAGGGACAGTGACGCTCAGCAGCGACCTCTTCCGCACGGGAGTGAACATCGTGGCGGTGGAAGTCCACAATCAATCGGCGGGCAGTAGCGATATCTTCTGGGATGCCCAGCTTTCCTATACAGAACCTTCCGAAACCTCAGGTACATACCTTTCCACACAGGCGGAATACACACTCCCTTCGGGTGACATGGTATTGCAAGCCGAATTCGCCAAGGCAGAGGAGATTTCCGCTGAGCGGAAGAAGAAGGTCATGATAAATGAAGTGAGTGCGGCCAACAGCGTTTATGTGAGTGAATACTACAAGAAAAGTGATTGGGTGGAACTGTACAACCTTACCGATGAGGATATTGATCTCGAAGGAATGTACCTGAGCGACAATATCGATAAGCCCAAGAAATACCGTATTTCCTCCGAGGGAACGAAAGCCTCCACGATTATCTCGGCTCACGGATACAAAGTCATCTGGTGTGACAAACAGTCACCCGTGAACCAACTCCATGCTTCCTTCAAACTCGCCAACGAGGATAATGCCTATGTCCTCCTGACGGCTGCGGATGAAAGTTGGACAGACACACTGGTGTATTGCGCTCATGAAGGGCGTGAGTCAGTGGGTCGCTTCCCAGATGGAGGAGAAAAGGTGTATCATTTCGCCACTCCCACCATCGGAAAGCAGAACTTCGTGAACATGATTGCCACCCGGTGGGAAGGAAAAGCCATCGAAGGCGAAGGAGGAAATCAGGTGGAATCGCTCCATGCCACAGATGGGGGCATGAGCATACGTTTCGCCAATGGTATGCTGCAGCTTAGGAGTGAGGACAATCCCGATGTAGAACTCCGTGTCTATACGGTTGGAGGCTCTCTGGCCATGAAACAGATGCTACATCTGACAGACGGAACTGGGAATGCCAGCATCCAACTGCTTCACTCCGGTACATATATCGCTGTCCTTCAGGATACTGAGGGGCGGAAATGCAGCGTAAAATTCGCATTATGACAAACAGAATATAACACACTAACAGATATGAAACAATTGGAAAAACAACTCTTATTAACCGTATTACTTGCGGGTTGCTCCATTGCCTTGATGGCAAAGGGTGAAAAGTCATATATTTCCAACCGTTACCCATTGACGGAAAGCCAATTCCTTGAACTTCCCCTGGGTGACATCAAAGCCAAAGGGTGGCTTCTGCAACAGATAGAAAGACAAAAGACAGGGCTCACGGGACACCTTGATGAAGTCTATCCTCAAGTAGTGGGAGAACGCAATGCTTGGCTGGGAGGTGATGGCGACACCTGGGAGCGAGGGCCATATTGGATAGACGGACTCCTTCCCTTGTCCTACCTGTTGGAAGATAATGAGCTTCAAGCCAAGGCGCAGAAATGGGTAGATTGCATCCTCAGTTCCCAGAAGGAGGATGGATACTTTGGCCCAGACAAAGACTATGACTACGAACCCGGGTTGCAGCGTGACAATTCTCACGACTGGTGGCCAAAGATGGTAGCACTCAAAATTATCAGGCAATATTACATGGCCACCCAAGATGAACGCGTCATACCTTTCCTTACGAAATATTTCCGCTACCAGTGGGAAAAGCTTCCTCAGTATCCCCTCGGCCATTGGACCTTTTGGGGGCAGCAAAGGGGAGGAGACAATTTGGATGTCGTCCTATGGCTCTATAATCTCACGGGTGAGAAGTTCTTGCTCGAACTGAGTGAACTTATTCACCGTCAATCCACACCATGGACAGAGTATTTCACACAGGATGACCATCTCTACCGTCAGAACAGCCTCCACTGCGTGAATTTAGCACAAGGCTTCAAGGAACCTGCCATCTATTATCAGTTGAGCAAAGACCGCAAATACTTGGATGCGTTAGTCAAAGCCAAGCAAACCATCCGTACGACCATTGGTCTTCCTACAGGATTATGGGCGGGCGACGAGCTCCTGCACTATGGCGATCCCATTCGAGGTTCCGAGCTTTGCACTGCTGTGGAAATGATGTTTTCCTTAGAGAATATCTTGCGAATCTCGGGCGATATGCAATGGGCCGACTATCTGGAACGTGTCACCTACAATGCCTTACCCACGCAAGCTGACGATGACTTCACAACACGTCAGTATTTTCAGCAGACAAACCAGATACGTTGCGACCGGAGTCTTCGTCCCTTCTCTACCGCCCATGGTACCACCGATCAGGTTTTTGGCACGCTCAACGGCTACCCCTGTTGTACCTGCAATATGCACCAGGGCTGGCCCAAATTCGTCCAGAACCTATGGTATGCCACAACAGACGAGGGCGTGGCAGCACTCTTGTATGCCCCCTCCGAGGTGAATGTACAGGTGGCAGGTGGAATAGGTGTCAACATTCAGGAAGAGACCTACTATCCCTTTGACGAAACCATCAGTTTCCGCATTTCTTTTGACGACAAGAAGACAAAGTCTGCCTACTTCCCCTTCCATCTGCGTATTCCTGAATGGTGCGATGCTGCCCAAATGGAACTCAACGGAGAACCGTTGAAACATGACATGAATGCTGGAACAAGCATCGCCATCCGACGTCAATGGAACAAGGGTGATTTGCTCACGCTTCATCTCCCTGCCAAAGTACACGTCAGCCATTGGTATGATTATTCTGCCGTGGTGGAACGCGGCCCTTTGGTATATGCCCTCATGATGGACGAAAAGTGGGAAAAGAAGGAGTTTGCCACCAATGAGCATGTGGCGTATGGCAATTGGTACTATCAGGTCACGTCAGATACCCCTTGGAACTATGCTCTTGTTTCACACTATCTCAACGATGAGGAAATAGAGAATCATTTCATAGTGGAAAAGGGCCAGCAACAAGACGTCTATCCATGGAATACACAAAATGCGCCCATCCGTATTCATGCCAAGGGAGTAAAACTTGAGGAATGGAGAGAAATAAATGGAAGCACAGGCCCCATCAATTATCTCAATCAGATGCGCGTAGGTACGACAGAGGATTTGAAAGACATCACACTCATCCCCTACGGATGCACCACACTTCGTATCGCAGAGTTCCCGATTAGGGATTTGATACGATAAACGACAAGCAAGCTGATATCCGCCACACGTTCTCTGCATATTCTTTTGTGGCAAATATTGAAAAAACACTGCCGAAAGGTGTGTTTCCCAGATTTTATTGCTATCTTTGCCATATCATTTCAGATTGATTGATTTCTTTTTGCAGCACTAAGATATGAGTAAGATAGTCACACTGGGCGAGATTATGCTCCGCCTTTCTCCGGATGGTCAGGATCGTTTCGTACAAACCGATATGTTCCGTATAATTCCAGGAGGCGGTGAGGCCAATGTTGCCGTTAGCCTTGCCAACTATGGTCATGATGCCTTTTTCGTAAGTAAACTGCCCACGCATGAGATTGGACAGATTGCGGTAAATGCTCTTCGTCGCTATGGTGTTGACACGAGATTCATAGCAAGAGGGGGTGACAGGGTAGGTCTCTATTATTGTGAGACAGGTGCTTCGATGCGCCCGAGCAAAGTCATCTACGACCGTGCTCATTCCTCCATTGCAGAGGCTAATCCCGAAGATTTCGATTTTGATGAGATAATGAAAGATGCCCAATGGTTCCACTGGAGCGGCATCACACCTGCCATCTCTGACAAGGCTGCAGAACTCACGCTCGTTGCCTGTGAGGCTGCCAAGCGCCATGGTGTAACCGTATCGGTGGATCTGAATTTCCGCAAGAAGCTATGGACCTCAGAAAAGGCCATCTCCGTAATGCGTCCTCTCATGAAGTATGTGGATGTGTGCATAGGCAATGAGGAGGATGCAGAGCTCTGCCTCGGCTTCAAGCCCGATGCCGATGTGGAAGGTGGCGAAACCAACGCCAAGGGCTATCAGGGCATCTTCCGTCAGATGAAGGAGCAGTTCGGGTTCCGCTATGTAGTGTCAACCCTGCGTGAGTCGTTCTCTGCCACCCACAACGGTTGGAAAGCCCTCATCTACAATGGTGATGAATTCTATGAGAGCAAGCGGTACGACATTGACCCTATCATCGACCGTGTAGGCGGTGGTGACTCTTTCTCGGGCGGCCTCATCCACGGACTTCTCACCAAACCCACACAGGGCGAAGCACTCGAGTTTGCCGTTGCAGCCAGTGCCCTGAAGCACACCATCAATGGCGATTTCAACCAAGTGAGCGAAGAGGAAGTGAACAATCTGTGTAAAGGCAGCGCCAACGGTCGCGTACAAAGATAATATGGAAAACACAAAAGTACTGGCCCTGATGGGCGAGACAGGCATCGTGCCTGTATTCTATCACAAGGACATCGAGGTGGCAAAGAAGGTTGTCAAGGCTTGCTACGAAGGAGGTGTCCGAGCATTCGAGTTTACAAACCGCGGAGCATTTGCCCATGAGGTATTCGCGGAACTGATGAAGTTCGTGTGCAAGGAATGTACGGAACTGGCACTTGGTGTTGGTTCGGTCGTTGACGCCCCTACAGCAAGTCTCTACATACAGATGGGTGCCGACTTTGTGGTCGGTCCTTTGTTCAATCCGGATGTGGCAAAGGTTTGCAACCGCCGAAGCGTGCCTTACGCTCCCGGTTGTGGTACTGCCTCGGAGGTGGGGCAAGCTCAGGAGGCAGGATGCTGGCTCATCAAGGTATTTCCGGGTGATGTGCTCGGGACAAAGTTCGTAAAGGGTCTGATGGCTCCTATGCCATGGACAAAGCTCATGGTTACCGGTGGTGTGGAACCAACCCAAGAGAATCTCCGAGCATGGTTCGATGCCGGTGTCTATTGTGTAGGCATGGGATCAAAGCTTTTCCCCAAGGACGTCATTGAGGCACAGGATTGGGGTTATATCACAGACAAGTGCCGCGAATCACTGAAATATTGCAAATAACCATGGAAGTATTCTCGTATATCATTCAACTCGGTGCATCCGTCATGATGCCCATCCTCTTCACGGTAATAGGCTTGTGTATTGGCATGAAGTTCGGCAAGGCCCTGAAATCGGGGCTTTATGTCGGTGTCGGTTTTGTCGGATTAGGTATCGTGACCGCATTGCTCACCACCAACTTCAATGGCCCGCTCACCGCCATTTCCGACATCTATCAACTTCAACTCAAGGTGTTTGACATGGGTTGGCCGGCAGCGGCCGCAGTAGCTTACAACACGGCTGTAGGTGCACTCATCATTCCCATTTGCCTGGGCGTCAACCTGCTGATGCTTCTGACCAAGACCACCCGTACGGTCAACATCGACCTGTGGAACTACTGGCATTATGCCTTTGTAGGTGCTGTCGTCTATTTCGTGATGGATCAGAGCCTGCTGTGGGGTTATTTTGCAGCCATCATCTGCTACATCATCACCCTGTGCGTGGCTGATCTGTGTGCCGAGAAGTTCCAGAACTACCATCCCGAACTCAGCGGCATTTCCATTCCGCAACCATTCTGCCAGAGCATGGTACCCTTTGCCATCGTACTTGACAAGGTACTGAACATGATTCCAGGCTTCGACCGTCTCAACATTGATGCCGAAGGACTCAAACGCAAGTTCGGTGTCCTGGGCGAACCACTGGTTCTGGGAGTCATCGTAGGTATGCTCATCGGCTTTGCCGCACACATGGATGTCAAAAAGATCCTGTTCCTCGGTATCACCATGGGTGCTGTGATGGAACTCATTCCACGCATCACCCGTCTCTTCATTGACGGCCTGATGCCTATCAGCGATAAGATAAAGGAACTGGTGAACAGTAAGTTCGGAGGCAGAAAGGTATATATCGGCATGAGCCCGGCACTCGTCATCGGTCATCCCACCACCCTCGTTGTCTCGTTGTTGCTCATTCCTACATCCCTGATCGTTGCAGTGCTGCTTCCAGGCAACCAGTTCCTGCCTCTTGCCTCATTGGCTGGCATGTTCTATCTCTTCCCCCTGGTTCTGCCCATCACAAAGGGCAACGTGCTCAAGACCTATATCATCGGGCTTGTGGCAATCGTAGTAGGCCTGTACTTTGTAACAGACATGGCCCCCGACTTCACGATGGCAGCAAATGCCGTGTTTGCCGAAACAGGAGACAAGGCAGCACAGATACCTGAGGGCTTCGAGGGTGGCACACTTGACTTTGCATCAAGCCTGTATGGATGGACCATCTACAAGCTCACATGCCATATCCATTACATCGGAGCAGCTGTCCTGGTTCTTTTCACCACAGCCCTGATGATCTACAACAGAAAACAAATCATAAAAAATAAGTGACATGAAAAAATTGACAATCATTCTGTTCTCCGTTCTCTGCACAGCCTCTGCATTTGCACAGCAGGCAGGAAACGTCGAAGTTCGTTGGTCTCACCATCCACAGGACGCCAAGGAGTATGACACAGAAAGACTCCGCAAGGAGTTCCTCATCGAGAAGGTGTTCTCGGCTAACGAGGTCAACTGGACCTACACCATGTATGACCGTTTCCTCATCGGTGGCTGTATGCCTATCGACAAGACCATCACCCTGGAGCCCTTTGAGCCGCTGAAGGTGAAGACTCTGCTCGAGAATCGCGAACTGGGTATCATCAATATCGGTGGACCTGGTGTGGTGACTATCGACGGAAAGGACTATGACCTCTCCTACAACGAGGGCATGTATGTAGGACGCTCTACCGAGGAGCAACCCAACAAGGTGTCGCTCCGCAGCAAGGATCAGAAGAATCCGGCCAAGTTCTATATGAACTCAGCCATTGCTCATCAATCCTTCCCGACAAAGCGTGTCACCCTGAAGGAGGCCAACAATATCAAGGCCGGCTCATTGGCAGAGAGTAACGACCGTGTCATCCATCAGCTCATCATCAATGGTGTGGCAGGTGTCCGTACGTGCCAACTGCAGATGGGTGTCACAGAGCTGCAGACAGGTTCGGTATGGAATACAATGCCAGCACACACACACCTGCGTCGCATGGAGACATACCTCTACTACCAGGTGCCACAGGATCAGATGGTTTGTCACTTCATGGGCGAGCCACAGGAGACACGCTCCATCTGGATGAAGAACGAGCAGGCAGTCATCTCCCCACAGTGGTCCATCCATTGTGCAGCAGGCACCAGCAACTATACCTTCATCTGGGGTATGGCAGGAGAGAATCTGGATTACGGAGATATGCAGAAGGTTGTAACAACAGACTTAAAATAACGCCTCATAGCTTATGTTTTCACTGAAAGGAAAAAATGCGTGGATCACAGGTGCAGCTTATGGTATTGGTTTCAATATAGCCAAGGCTTTCGTTGCTGCAGGAGTAGATAACATCATCTTCAATGACAGGTACGAAGAGTCCTTGAAGCGCGGTCTTCAGAACTACAAGGAGGCAGGTATAGAGAACGTTCACGGTTACGTGTGTGACGTGACCGACGAAGCGGGCGTGAAGGCACTGGTAGAGAAGATTCACCAGGAGGTAGGTCAAATTGACATTCTTGTAAACAATGCTGGCATCATCAAGCGTATCCCTATGCACGAGATGAAACGTAGCGAGTTCCAGGAAGTCATCGACATCGATCTCGTTGCACCATACATCTGTGCAAGTGCTGTACTGCCAGAGATGATGGAACGTCGAGAAGGTAAGATTATCAACATCTGCTCCATGATGTCGGAACTCGGTCGCGAGACCGTCTCTGCCTATGCAGCTGCCAAGGGTGGCCTGAAGATGCTCACCCGAAACATCTGCTCGGAGTATGGCGAGTACAACATCCAGTGCAACGGCATCGGTCCTGGTTATATCGCAACTCCCCAAACCGCACCCCTGCGTGAGCCTCAGGCAGATGGTAGCCGTCACCCATTCGACTCGTTCATTTGCGCCAAGACACCAGCAGGACGCTGGCTCGACCCATCTGAACTCGCTGGTCCTGCCGTATTCCTTGCCTCACATGCTTCAGATGCAGTCAATGGCCATATTCTGTACGTAGATGGAGGCATCCTGGCATACATAGGCAAGCAGCCTAAGTAGATGCAGACAACCGTGGGTTCAATAGTTTTGTGACTGGTACGGGGAGGCATCATCTCATGGGCACAAAGACTTCTTTTCTCGTCATTGCTATAGCGCTCATGCTCTGTTCAAGAGCCGTGTATGCCAATGTACCATCCATCACGCTGGAACCAAAGGAGAGAGGGGTGTCTTCATTGACTTTCGGTCAAAGTGAAGATGCCCGGAATTATCTGAATCAGGATGATTACTTAGGCGATTTGTTCGTAAGGTATTCCGTACAGGGTGACGTATATACCGCGAATACATCGGAACTAACGTCCAAAGTCACCTTCCACGACTTGCAGCACATACGTATTGTATGGCAACTGCCTGGCTCGGTGGAATTGAGCCAGACATTCTCGGTTACTGGTATGGGAATGGATTGGAGCATATCACTTCGCAACGCCAACCGGCACTCTGTCGAGATAACCGATCTGAAGGTGCGCATTCCCATCGGAGAGAGGGACGAGACACTACCGGCAAAAGACAATCTTGGAAGGCACATCTTCCTGAACGGCCATTCCTCTTACCTCTATTGGGTACCCTACAAGGGGCAGGGGGATGTACTGTTGATGACCCTGAAAGAGGGGACTTCGTTGGAATACAAGACGTTGGACAATGATTTCTATATTCATTCCAAGACATCGGTCGATAGGACAGACGATACCTGGCCCATTCCGAGTACATCACGAGTCATACCAGTTGGTACAACATATACGACGGGCTTTGATTTCTCCTTGGCAGGTTCGTACGAGGAAGTGCAGGACAAACTGTACGACAATGGATATGTGACAGCCAGGATAGCACCAGGTATGGTGGTCTCGCCCGAGATGATGGTGCAATGTGCTCTCGCGTGCAAACAACCGATTAAAAAGTTGGAAGCAGAGGATGCGCTACACACACAAATAACCCGAAAGGAACGAGTGGGCAAGAACCAGCGATATATGTTCCGTTTCTCAAAACTGGGCGAACAGACGATTCGCGTAACGTATGGCAAGGGCAAGGTGTGCTACCTGCATTTCTATGTCACAGAACCTCTGGAAAAGGTGATAAAGAAACGAGCACACTTCATTCTCACGCACCAGCAGCATCGCGATAGCACGAAATGGTACAACGGTTTGTACAGTTTGTGGGACATGGAGAACGAGCGGTTGCTCTCACCCGATAGCATAGGCGAACTTCCCTACCCCTATATGGTAGGCGGTTCGGACGATCCGAGCAATTGCAAGCCTCTGTATCTGAGCGAGAAGAATGTTGTCTATCCCGACAGAGATGAAATTGCCTCGCTGGAATATTATGAAAGGAATTTCGTATGGGGGAAGCTTCAGCGTACGGATCAGGAAACCCCTTATCCCTATGGCATCTACGGGATAGACAATTGGCATGAACTTCGTAGCGGAGAGTTGGGTGACTACAACTCTGGTGGAAGCGGCAAGGAGCGCATGTGGAGAACCTACGACTATCCCACACATTTTACCATCTACTACAATTTATACAAGATTGCCAAAGACTATCCCGACCTGGTCAGCTACCTTGATGCCAAAGGCTATCTCGAACGGGCTTACCGCACGGCAATGGCATATTTCGAGGTTCCGTACAATATCTTCATGGGCCAGCAATGGTTCATCAAGGGGTGGAGCGACTGGGCATACAAATTAGGCAACTTCCACGAACGATACCTGTTGGACATCATGCGGGCGCTCAGGACAGAAGGGAGGTACGATGCTGCAGACAGATTATGCAGGGAATGGGAAAAGAAAGTCCTCTACATGATATACGATGCTACGTGGCCTTTTGGCTCCGAGATGTTTGTTGATCGTACAGCTTACGAGTCGTCCTACTATGTGGCAGAATATGCAAAACAGCATCCGATTGAACCCCAAGAACAGTTGTGGTATGACAAGAACGAGCAGAAATGGCATACGTACAAGTCGCTCGACACTACTCGGATTGACACTTTCATGCAAAATCAGTTGGATGGGAATCTGGCTATTCGCGGATTGTACGAGTATGATTACGGCCATCTGGGAACGGCATGGAGCGGTGAGAAAAGCAATCTCGACTACATGTCACAGATGGGTGGTGCAGCTTTGTTGGATTATGCATTCAGGTTTGCCGATGCTCCTGATAGGTATGTCAACTGGGGATATAATGCCTTGCTGTCGTCCTGGGCCCTTGTGAATACAGGGACCGAAGAGTCGGGGTACGGGTATTGGTATCATGGAAAGAACAACGATGGAGCGGCAGGATGGACCTATTCACCCTTCCAGCATTCCTTTCTGTGGGACCTCAAATCCGTCAGGCAGAAACGAGGCCCTCTGCGATACGATGGTGAAATAGACCACGGGCTGACAGGTGGCATTCATGGTGCGGGCATCTATCTGCTTGAAGATCCCGACTTAGGTTTGGTGGGCTATGGAGGTAATGTAGATACAGACAAGCCAGGCAACGTGACAATCATACCCTACGATGGAGTCCGTCGTCTGTTGCGTCTGTTCACCCCTTCTCGTGTAGCCGTGGAACTGCAGAAAGACGGCTTCATGAAAGAAGAGCCCATCTTGTGCAACGAGAACAGGATCTGCTTCTCCATCGAGAACAGGGAGGGCAAAACCCATGACACGACAATCATGATAGAGACGCGAGACCTCACACCTCATATTTCCTTGCCCAGCACCAAGACTCCCCTATCCGTGCGCAAA
>DCHV01000087.1:13940-16095 GCA_002314945.1 Prevotellaceae bacterium UBA1743 | reverse complement strand
AAAACGACCTTCACCAGATATCCTCCGATTCCTCAGGATTGTCATAGACTTCCTTGGCACAGTATTCCAGCAAATCCATCATAAATTCCGTCCTGTCGCTATCCAATACGGATTTCATTCGTATGTAATAGGTTTCTTCGGGATCCATGACGCCCCTGTAGATGATACGTCGCATGGCCGAACCTCCCAGGAAAGGATTGCGTCCCGTCCATTCTGGATTCTGCGGATGGCACCATCCTTTTCCTGCCTTCATATAGCCCTTGTTACGCATACGTTTGTCCACCTCGGAGTCATAGTCATCATCCCCCGTGTCGTATTCAAATCCCGTTTCTGTGTTATAGAGTTGGTATCTCATGTCGAGGGGAATGTCGGCAGCAAACATCTTCTCACGGCTCTTTCCGAGAAAGACCTGTGCCATGCCTCGACGTGGATTGGCATCATATCCCCAACGTATCTCGTACGTACCCCTTCGTGGGACGGGAGGGAGTTTGAGGGTGACATCGTAGAAGCCCACACACTTCACCTCGTCGAAATACAGGTTGCTGTAATATTCCATGTAGGCATTGTAATACACGAAATAGGAGCCCTCCGTCGTCCACATATTCTCGAAATAGGGATATACCGTTCGTTCCGGGATATACACATGCTGGTATTTCTCATCCGTCAGGTGATTCTTTCTCAGGTCGTTGCTCATCGCTTCAGGGAAGAGAGTCATGGCATCGATGCGCATACGTTGTTGTTTCAGGTTGTCGCGTACGTCATCGTTGTAGGAGAGGGGAGCATCGATAGGATAGATACAGGCGTTCGTCGTCTGGCTGATGATTGCCCTCGGGTCCTCCTTGCCCACTCTGCATCCCACCTTGCCAGGTTCGCAATACAACTCATGGTTCGTCCCGTGTCTTCCGTTGTCCAGTTTCGGGAAACGGTTCAGATAGATACCGTTGCTCTCCTTGCTCTCGTAGATTTTCAGGAGACGACGCTTACCGTAGGTCGTATAGAGGTCATACACAGGCGTGGCGAGCACATCCGGATTGTCGGCATTGTAGCCATATTCATTCTCATGATAGACCAGTTTCGCTGCCCCGATACGCATAGGCAGGATATGGTACGTCACCCACTGGTAGAGCAGGTTATCCTCGTCCCTGAAGTTCGTATTCACGCTGAAACGGTCCTCTTCCGCATACTGATGGTTATCCTGCACCCATGTCTGCAATTTCTCCAGTGCATCGGGTGCCTCTGGATCCAGTCCTTTCTCCCTCCAGAAGTCGTCTGTTTCGGCAAAGATGGTAAACCCGTATTTCCTGTGTTGCGGCACGTAGGCAGTATTTCCCTCAGCAAATCCGTGGTACGTCATCCCCACCAGGTTCTTGATAAGCCCTTTCTTGTATTTCAGTTCATAGACCTCATCGCGTACGGCACGCATCGTATCCATCAATCCGCAGGCCTGTACGGCCTTGGCCATCATCAGATAGGGTCCCTCCTTCTTGTAGATGAGCTCCTGCAGATAGTCGGCCAGTGTGATGGAAGAGCACGTGATCACCTTCTCCACCTGATGAATGTATCCGTTGGTCACAGGTATATTGCGGTTCTTCCCGTTGATGGGGCAGTCCTGATTGATCAGTATGCTGTCCACCTCCCCTATGGGGGTACCCTCGTCATCCAGCTGAATGCCCAGTCCTCCGTAGTACACACTCAGTTTCTGGTCGTTCATGTTGGGTATCATGAACTCTTCGCCATTCTTGTAGGGGAAATCCGTGATGGCAAACGCCTTGTCATTGTCGCCACTGTCGATGATACTGTTCATCACAACGACCCTCCGTACCGAGTCGCACTTCTCCTCATCGACGAAAGCGTCCCACGAAGGAGCGGTAGCGAGTCCCGCCTCCACCATGCCCTGCAGATAGGTAGCAATGGCCTCGTTGGTGGGTGCAAAGATGGTATAGTGTCCTCGTGCCGAGAGAAGTTGACCCATTGTAGTTTCCATGTCTTCCATGACGGGAACACTATATAGCAAATCCAAGTACTCGCTATATGTATCTGTGTGTCTTTGCAGATACCCGATGGCCGTATAGTCCTTGAAGACATAGCGTGCCGACTCGTCAATATTTTCGGTGCACGAACCGAGAAACAACACTGTCAGCCCTATGCAGACAAC
>DCHV01000087.1:737-13869 GCA_002314945.1 Prevotellaceae bacterium UBA1743 | reverse complement strand
AAAATAAAGCAATATCACTACAAAGGTAGTATAATCCGAAACATGTACAAAGAATATCCTGTTTTTTCTTCAGTAGTAAAAGATTACAAAAACCAATAGAGATGTTTGTAATAATAAACATATTCGACTAACTTTGCATCCTGTAAATACATTTTATAGGCAAGAATACATCAGGGCAGATGGAATACAGATATTGCGGAAATAGCGGCATACAATTGCCTGTGCTGTCACTTGGCTTGTGGCACAACTTTGGTTCGGTGGACGACTTTGGTGTGGCTACCGACATGATCGTGAAGGCATTCGATGCTGGCGTATGCCACTTTGATTTGGCCAACAACTATGGCCCGGTGCCAGGAAGTGCCGAGGAGAACTTCGGCCTTATACTCCGTGAGAATCTCAGATCGCATCGTGATGAGATATTCATCAGCACCAAGGCGGGGCATGAGATGTGGCCGGGTGTCTATGGCAACGGATCGTCCCGCAAGAATCTCATAGCCTCGTGCAACCAGAGTCTTCACCGTATGGGGCTTGACTATGTGGATGTATTCTATTCACACCGCTATGATGGTGTTACTCCCATCGAGGAAACCATGCAGGCCCTGGTGGATATCGTCAGGAGTGGCAAGGCGCTCTATGCCGGCATCTCCAAGTATCCTCGCGATCTGCAGTTGAAATGCTACGAATACCTCAGGGCACACGATGTACCATGCCTGTTGAGCCAGTACAGGGCCAGCATGTTTGTTCGCGAACCGCTACTGCCCATTACCGACAGCGACCATGGCAATACCATGCATAGCGCAATGCAGGTAGCAAAGGAAGAAGGTAGTGGTTTCATTGCATTCTCTCCCCTGGCTCAAGGGCTGCTGACCGACAAGTATCTCAAAGGGATTCCCCAGAATAGTCGTGCAGCAAAGTCAACCGGCTTTCTGCAAGTATCTCAGGTTACTCCTGAGCGCATTGATGCAGCACGCCTGCTGAACGAGATTGCCCGTCGAAGAGGTCAGTCGCTTGCCCAGATGTCTCTTGCATGGCTTTTGCGGCACGAGGGGATGACAAGCGTTATCATCGGCACCTCATCCGTGGCACAGTTGGAAGACAACCTTCGCACGCTCGACAATCTTACATTTTCGGAAGAAGAGCTTACCGCAATAGATGCGGTTCTGAGTAGTCAGTCGTTATGAATCCCTTCCAATTTAACATTTAACATTTTAACAAAAAATCTGGTTCAAAGATTCAATTCCTTGACTATCTCTTTCAACACCTCTTCTCTGACGGTCGAGTATTCAGACTTGTCATAGATTTCGAGAAGATACACAACACCATCATACTCTGTAGCAAAAACATTGTATGTGATTACCCGGGCACCACCAGACTTTCCACCGCCCTTGGACTTGATAATCATGCGGATTTTGCGAACACCAGGTATCAGTTCCACCCCCTGCAGAGGGTTCTCTTCAAGGGATTTTCTGAACTCATCCATGTCCGCCTTCATGGACTTGTGCCGCTTTGCCAAAGCTTTAAGGCTCTTCGCGAAGGTTGGAGTTGGTATGACTCTAAAGCTCATCGAGAAGTGCGTCCATTGAAAGTTCTTCGATTTTACCCTCTCTCATCTGTTTTACCTCCTGGAGTGCCATACCTATGCGTTCTTCGAGATTTTGAGTAAAAGTCAAATCATTATCATCAATAGGAACGAGAGTATATGACTGCTTTCTGTTTCTTCTGATGATTACCTTTTCACCTTTGTCTGCCAAATCGAATACATGCGCCTGTTGGTCCCGAAATTCTCTTGATGTGAAATTCAACACTGCCATAATCTTTGTTTTTCGGCAAAGATAGAGCTTTTTATTGAATCCCCCAAATAAAATGTACCAAATCCGGTACACTCTTTCTTTTGACCTATACGCCAGAATTATCAGCACAGCCCCTCAGCGGGCAGAGGTGCGGATGGTCATTCCCTTGAACAAGTCGGGATTGCGGCTGACAGAGAGTTCCTTGCCGCTCTTCACCGTCACCCCCTTGAGTGAGGCCTCTCCCTCGATAGTGAAGGGGAAGAGGTCGGTGGCATGTGCATCCCGTCCGAAAGTGCCGAAGAGGCAGGGACCTGCATACTCCTCCTTCTGTGACGGCAGGGAGTCATCAATCTCCAGCCCGTCTATCACGATGCGGTGGGGAAGGCTGCAGAGGTACCCGAAGTCATGAAGGCCGGAATTCACGCCATTGATCAGCGGCAGATCTCCATAGGGCCACATAGGCCGTACTGTACAATGGCGGATGATCAACTCGCCATCCCACGAACTGCCATAGTCATTGCGCAACGACACCAGGCTGTGCGACCTCACCTCGCAACGCTCTATACGGGCCGTGCCGAATCCCACCATGCACACTCCCATGTAGCCAAACCGGCAGTCGGTAAGCGTCACGTTGGCCACACCCTGATGGGCATCAAAGCGTGAGAACACACAGTGGTCCATCTTCAGGTCCTTGCAGAAGTTGGAACCGAACAGTCCCCAGTAACTGCTGTCGTCGATGTCCGTCGTCTGGCGGCAATGCACATACCTGAGGTTGATGGCTGCATTGGCTCCGATATCGTACGAACCCATGCTCACGGGCTTTCCTGCCGTGCCTATGGTCGAGTAGGTCTTGTGAGCGGTAAACACACAGTGGCTCACGGTGACGTCGGCCGCATGATCCACACCGAGGAATCCGCCATAGGGCGCCCCATGATCCAGTTCCCCCTCCACATAGTGCGTCATGCCCTCCACCCGCACGTTGGAACGACGTATCTGTATGCCCCTGGCTCGGTAATCGTAGGTCGAGGGTGCCTGGTTGGCAATGGTGGTGAAGGTGCCTCCCTTGATGGTCAGCGTCCTGCGGTCCATGGGATAGACGGTTACAGCCGTCAGCTCCTCATAATCCCAGATGATGGGAGTCGATTTGCGTACCCTACCCTTCTTGTCCGCCACGAACACCTCGTGAGCTGCCGTACCGTTGTTCTGATTCAGGCCATAGCGGATGTACACCCTCCGGTGGTCGTTCGTCACCTCCAGTATGCTCTCCTGGGGCAGGCTCATGCCGATGTCTGTCTGTCCGCGCTTCAGGGTCTGCAGGCCCTTCAGGGGATAGGGTTCATGCTCCGACTCCACGCGGAAGATGTTCTGCCGGTGGTTCTCCGTCTCCACATCGTTGATGATGAAGTGTGCCGTGCCAAAGTCCACATCAGTCTTGATGACCGCCACCTGAGCCCCCTTTCCGATGAAGTACGTCTTGCCGTCGCCAGCCTTCACGGGTAGCCCAAGCCGGTTGGCAGCCTCATGTGCCGCCACGATGGCCGCCTGGTCGTCATGCACGCCATCGCCCACTGCCCCATACGCCTCGTACGTCACATATCTCTGTTTTCCCTCGGCCGTCTGTGCCCCAAGGAGGAATCCTGTCAGGCAACCCGCCATCAGGATGATTTTCTTCCAACGATTGTTCATATCCTTTTCTTCCGTAGCAATTATATAGCCTCGATTGTGCCGAAGTCCTTCCATTCACGTGCCTGCCTGTATTCCTCGATGGATGCTGCCGGTACACGGAGGGTCGCATTCTGGATGGGGCATTCATAGAAGATATAAAATTCGGGATTCAGCACCTCCTTCGTCCGACATTCCACCACCGAAAGGTTGGCACAATACGAGAACGCCCATGATCCTATGCTCGTCACCGAACTTGGGATGGTGATAGAGGTGAGACCCTTGCAACCACCGAAAGCCATTTCTTCTATGCTCGTCACCGAATCTGGGAGAGAAAGAGAAGTGAGGCCTATGCAACCAGAGAAAGCACTTTCTCCTATGCTCGTCACAGAAGCGGGGATAGAGAGAGAGGTGAGGCCGATACAGCCATAGAAAGCAGTCCTTCCTATGCTCTCCACGCCCTTTCGGATGGTGAGAGAGGTGAGGCCGGAACAGCCGAAGAACGCACCCTCTTCTATGCCCTTCACCGAACCTGGGATGGTGGCAGAGGTGAGGCCTGTGCAGCCACCGAATGCCATCATTCCAATCTTTGTCACAGAACCGGGGATGTTGATAGAGTTGAGTTTGGTACAAGCATTGAAAGCAGAGTTCTCTATACGCTCCACCCCCTCTCGTAGATTGACAGAGGTGAGGCCCGTGCAACCATAGAAAGCACTATGACCTATACTCGCCACCGAACCAGGGATATTCACAGAGGTAAGTCCCGTGCATTCATTGAAAGCGTGATACCCTATGCTCGTCACAGAGGCAGGGATAGTGACAGAGGTGAGGAAGCGGCAACTGTTGAACACATTCTGGCCAATAGCAAGCACTTCGTATTCAGTGCCTTTATACCGCAGTTTGGAAACAATATCCACCGTCGGTGTAATGCCATCCCTGTCATATCCAGCCACTTCCAGATGCCCATCCACGAGAGAATATTTCACATAGTCGATGTAGAAATCATTTCCATCGAAAGAGAACTGGGAAGCGTTGGTGATGGAACCATCCTTCGATACGGTCACTACGAGACCCGTGGTTTTGTCACCCTCGTCAGTCCTCGGGTTGTTTTCTTCCACCTCATCACCGCATGAAACGAATACAGCAGCACATAGTGCGAGAAACAGGATAGTACAGATGTTCTTCATATTCTTGTTTGTTTTTGTTTTCAATTCATCATATATTGGACAGATGTTCACTCCGACAGCCATTAGTTATCCTCCTCATTCATCAATGGGAAACTCTGCGCCTGTGAGCTTGTCAAAGTCAGACGAGAAAAGGCGATCCTGTATCACACGGTATTTCTCGAATTCCGTCTCAGCATACTCCTTGGCATATTCGGCTGTGATGCGCCCTGCATCTTGCAGAATCTCACGATCGGTAGCATCAAGGAATTTGTCGATACGTTTTGCCCAATCCTCCATTGTCATCGGGATGTGGCGCTCTGCCATATCCTTGGCTACATCAAGATAGGCGTTGACGAGGCGACCGAGTGCCTGCAATTCATTCTGTTTCAGGTAGTTCTTTGCGATACTCACGTCCGACTTTACGATTCTGCCTTCAGGTGCCTTTGCCCATGTGGTAAGTCCCATGTGCTCTTTTTCGGCATCTGCACGCTCCACAATTAACTCGGCAGCAGTATGTCCATGCACAGCATAGTGCATCTTGTTCTGCACCTTCTTGAAGAACTCACGTGTGGTTGGGGCATCTTTGTTGTAGTCGATGGCTGTGGCATAGAGGTCTGTTATCTTTTGGTAGAAATTGCGTTCCGAGAGACGTATCAGTCGAATTTCTTCCAATAGATGCTCAAAGTAGTCCTCTCCGATGAACGAACCATTCTCCATGCGCTTGCGGTCGATCACATAGCCACGGATGGCATACTGGCGCAGGACGAATGTACACCACTGTCGGAACTGTGTGGCACGACGGGAATTTACCCGATAGCCGACGGCAATAATCATGTCAAGGTTATAGTACTCCAAGTCATCTTCCACCTCGCCTCTAATACCACGGTTCACGATGGTTGCAATTTTTGCAACAGTCGTTTCCTGCGACAACTCACCATCGCTATGAATCTTCTTTATGTGGCGGCTGATACCAGACTTGTCAATATCAAAAAGCAACGCCATAGCTTTCTGAGTGCACCAGATGGTTTCATCTTTATAAACCACCTGTATGCCATCCTCCTTACCCTCTGCCATGAAGATAAGGAATTCCGCTGTGCTATTCCGTATTTCAAATTTCTTTGCCATGTATTCGTCTTTGCTTTTCATCCAATCTTCACCATTCCGACTACAAAGTTACGAAGAAGATTTCAATGTGCCAACCGCTCGGGCATCTTTTCGCGATTACGGGCCGATAGGAAAAGCCCACCCCCGGGATTTTACCAAGGGTGGGCCAAAGGTGTGGTAGCAGCATCTTATGGGTTCCTGCCGGAAGCCTCCACCGAGAAATCGCCTTTGCTGATCCTGATGCTACGACCTGCTTTCACGGCCTCTGGTACCCTATCGATGGCAGCGAACATCAGGAGCAATCCCACGGCCGTCAACACACTCCCGTCAATCTGCCCGACAGGCGGTACCAGGAAGCCACCCACAATGAGCAGCACGCTCAGCACAAAGGTGATGTAGAAGACTTTCATAAGCGCTCCTCACTCCCTACTAATCACCATATCCACCTCCGCTGGTGCTGCCACCTCCGCTGGTGCTGCCGCCTCCGCTGGTGCTGCCACCGCCCGAGGTGCTGCCGCCACCCGTATTGGTGTTTCCGTTGGCTCCAGAGGGGAGAGTCACCACGCCCTGAGCATTCATGTACTTGCATACCACCTGGCGCACGTTGCTCAGCTGGAGAGACTTCTTCAGTGCCTGAGCCTCCTGGTAGGCCGCAGTACCGTTTTCGCCATTGGCCGTCGAAGGCTTGTTGGCGTTCAGCCAGGCAGAGGCATAGGTGGCACGGGTCTTGAAACTCTGCTGCTGTGCCAGCTGGGCAGTGGATGGCCCACCCGTGTAGGGATGACACATCTTGCTCGTGTGCATCTTGCCCGAGCTGTGGTTCAGGGCAATGTGAGTGTCACTGTGGCTGCATACCTTGCCGCTCATATCCTTGATGATGTCGATAGGATTAATCTTCATCGCTTCTTAACTCAAAGCCTGAAAGATGTAGAGTCTTCAGACCATTTGTATCCCGTTGAGTACGGTTCTGGAATGTCAATAAAACTGCTGTGTTCTCTCGGTATCAGACGCATCGCAATGGTGGGCCCCCTGCCGACGGATTCCTTGGCCTTCGCAATCCGTTCGCAATCGCTTCGCATCATGTCCGTATCGAATCACAGTGCAAAAGTACAGACATTTCACCACCCCGCAAAGGGTTGTCCCGAAGTGCGAGACCCCTTGTCCCGGATTCCGTTATCCCTTAGAGAAAGTTGAATGGATTCTTCCTTAACCCGACTACAGGTTGAGTGTTAAATGTTAAATGTTAAATCAGGTCGATTTATCATTTTCAGCCTGTAGCCTCATCCCTCAATCCACTCACGTTCCTTCACTTACCTATACTCTTATATACTTACTTCTTTCTTCTAATCGATAATAATATATATATAACGCGCGTGATTGTCATTTTTATTCTATGAGATTAACACCCCAGAGCATTCAACTTCTCTTAGGGACTACACATGGCGCAATCCGTCCAATTTAACATTTAACATTTTAACATCCACGGAGCAGACGAAGAACTATATCTCGTACGACAATAGGTCTTCGCAATTTACACGAACCTCATCTACTATTTCCAGACAGCGTTGCTTGGTCATCTTTATCTTTGTCCCAACAGCAAGGAAATCTTCGAGTTTTGGGAAGCCAGTGTTGTTGACCGATGTGGCATGCTGTCCATTGTACCCTTCAGAGCATCTGGTCAGGTCGTAAGCAGGAGCGAGACGCCAGCTCCATTTACCCAGCCCGTCTTTTTGCACAACGTAGCTGAAGTTTTTGCAATGATCATCCTTATTGTCTGTAAGGTAGTTGAATACCATACGACGATACATCTCCTCTACATCCTTTGGTTCCCGAGTAAGAAAACCGGTAAGAGCTAACAGGTTGCCATAATCCAGGACGGGATTCTGCAATGACAGACAAAGTAATCCTCCTGCTGTTGCGACATGAACGCGTTCACCACTTTGCGCAATATCGAATCGTTTTGTGGCAAAATACGTTCCTTTGACAAGCTTGAAATCAGGCACATTGATGCCACACCTCCTGGCCACCTCGTTATAGTGAAACTCCTGCCTACCCATATCCTGTGGGTCGTATGTGTGACGGAATTTTATCAACCAATGGCCCTCTTCGTCTGAGAATATTGCCTTAGGTCTGCATCCGCCACTATTGCCACTATTGTAAAGAAGAAGTCCTGCGTCCGTATCCTGCTGTTCTCTCAAGACTTCAAGTGCCTTTTCCTGTAGCAAGTCGAAGTCTTGTGCCTCCTCTTCCCCACCTACGAGGGTGATAGGTTCATAAGTCAATGCACCCATTCCTCCGTTACCCACTATACTCAACCTGTCAAGGGCAGACAGGCTTCCGTCATCAATTCCTTCTCTTAGCAAAGCCTTGTGTAACAGGTATCTGCCATAGCCATCAGGCAGGCTGTCCTCGAAGATTCCGAAATCACCATAAAGAGGAGATGGTTTAGCAATGAACAGTCCTGCCTTCAAAGGCAATTCCAATGGGGAAATACTGAAACCACCGGATAACCATGCGCCATCATATTCGAAAACGCACAAACGGTCATCAGGGGTGAGTGACAGCGTGCCAACCACCCTTCCATGATATTTCACCCTCAATTTGTCTATCTTCTTCATGACTGTTTATATGCCCTTGTCTTACCTTTGTTCCTTCTGATTTGCGTCAGTTCATCCATAGTGGAATATTTAGGGTCGCCAAAGATACTCTTGATTTCAGACGTGTACCCCAAAGCCATAGCTATTCCTATCAGGTGCTTCAACGAGATGAGTCCCTTCTGCTCAAAGCGTACGATGTTGCTTACTGCAACACCGGATCTCTCCGCCACCATTTCACGCGTAAGGTTCTTCTCGATTCTACGATTACGGAAATCCGATGCCATAGCCTTGGCAATGTCATCCTCGTTGCAAAGTGTAAAGTTATCCAATTGTGACAAGATATTGTTCATAACACATAGATTATTCTTGATACAGATAATATATTATCGTTTGCAAAGATAATC
Source organism: Prevotellaceae bacterium UBA1743 (assembly GCA_002314945.1). GTDB lineage: Bacteria > Bacteroidota > Bacteroidia > Bacteroidales > Bacteroidaceae > Physcousia. The sequence continues at coordinate 5,146 of DCHV01000087.1, read as the reverse complement.
AGAAGTAGTGGAACAAACAAGGAACCAAGCTTATATTTTCATGTTATTTCTATGGTTATTCACGTTTCGCAAGTTCTTTAGTCGGGATTTTTAGTGAAGATTTCAACAAAAAACCCTTCGACAAAGCTCAGGGCAGGCGACAAAAAACCCTTTCTGGACTCTCGCCTCTTGACAAAGGAAAAATGGTTTATTAGCGAGGAACGAGCGGTTGGTTTATCGCTTTGGGATGGCTTGGTAGATGAGTGAACCTTCATCAGATGGGAAGCTTGCTTACCAGCGGAGGAAGGAGCACTCAGATACAGAGGTCTCGAAGAGAACTCTATAGAAAGCCATCACAAAGTGTTTTTTAGGTTTTTGTCTTATGAACAATGACTGAACACACATTTTTACGGGTGATCCCCTTTGGGTTGATGGATAAGTGCTTAGCCCCAGATAAGTGTCATGCTGGAATTTCCGATTTCAGATTCTGTAGGGCATGGAACAGTTCTTTGCATACCGGATACATCTGCTGGAACTTCCTTGGGTCGATGTACAACGCCTTCCAGGTATGATTCATATCCCTGAACGGAGTCTCCACTCCATTCTTGCACCACAGTTTCTTTTCGGCCGAGATGGACTTCTCCATCCTTATTACAGCATCCGATTTCTGTGTATCGTCAGCCTCCGCCTCGAACACCTCGGGGAACCACGACATCATCTGCCTCAGGAACTCCCTGACCGTAGCCTTGCGATTCAGCAGCTTTGACTCGGCAAGCATCTTCCAGATGTAGTACCACTCATTCTGCTTCGCGGGATCTATCCGAGCTCTCTCATCATCAAACCTACCTGCATCCGAGAGTTCTGCACCCCTGATTCTCGCCCCTATCTCATCCCTCAGCCGCACCACACGGGCACTGGTATCGAATATTCCATAATCGAAAATGAGATTCTCGAAAGATTGTTCCGCAGAGGGCTGTGGATCATCTGTATGAAAGTCACTTTCAAATCCCTGAATATATGCCTTCAGATAATCCAGTTTGATTCTTCTTGTGTAAAGCCGGTAGATACCTGTCATGCTATAATTGAGCGAATACAATGCCGTGGCGAAGGTTTCATCCGTCTCTGTATTCTTCTCGAAACTTTTCATCATTTCATTGGCAAGAAGTTCGGACAGGTTCGCTATCTCCTTTTCTATCACCTCCTTGCTCAATTTGCCACTATTGGCAAATTTCAGTTTCTCGACATAATCATCCATCTGCGAACGCGAGTTGCCCTCCACGCTGAAAGCCTTTTCCTTTATACGGTTATATTGATCCAGATAAGCCTTTGTCTTCACATCGTTGTATCTCCTGCCGACATCCTTGTGCCGCTCAAAAATAGCCGAATGCACTTCGTTTAGTTCAGGGTATGTTACAGCAAGGCTTTTCAAATCCCTGAGAATATCCTCTCTATTGAACGAAGTCTCTCCATCCAACGACTCACAGCAGTACAAGGCATATTCGTGAGCAGTTGCCAGCAATGATTCTGCATTCTTGACCATGCCATCTTTCAGCATCTTTATCTTGGTCTTCATCATTGCAGTAAACTGCTGGATTTTCTGATCATAGTCGGTCAATGGGAAGACGGTTTCATCTTCCATCAGCTTTATTTCCCGTATGAATGGCTCCTTGAAACCCTTCGTATTTTCAGCCTTGATGTACATGCAGTTATGCTCTGCCGAATGACCGCTTATCATGGCAGGAAGCATTTCACCCTCCGTTATTTCCAGTTCGATAAATCGACGCTCTGTCTTCGAGATATTTCCAATCTGCCGATTATTATCATCCCACACAGACACACTGCCTGGAAATCTTGAGCCCGTAGGCTCTTTCCTGAGATATACGATGCTATCTATCGGCAGGCGGGCGAAGAGGACGGGATAACCCTCTTCACCTCCTTCACAATAGTTCCTAATGCCTACTATGGTCAGTTCAACTGTCATATATTGTTTTCTTTTTCGTTTTCGTACTTCGTTATTCTTCACTTCTCATCATCCCCGAGGAGTACGTGGGCATACGCTTCCCAGAGGCAAACTCACTGTTTGCAAAGATACAGGAACAACTCCGATTCAGCAAATTTTTCTCCCTTAAAAAAAATCAAAAAACGCCCGGGAATTTCTCCTCAGGCGGTATGTGTTTGTCAGAATCATGGGCAATACCAAGATTCAATTCTGTTACAGCAACCAAGGCACGCCATACATATATTCCGAAGAGTCAGCCACAAAGACATTATCAGGTGGCAGGATTATCTTTGCCTTTACCAGTCGTTCAAGGTAATCTGTACGCACTTGATGATTCTCTATCTCCTTACGTCGTGCCTTACTCATGGCAAGAAACTCGTCCTCTATCTCCAATCCGAGATAACGTCTGCCAAGGAGGTTTGCTGCAATTCCAGTTGTCGCACTTCCGCTGAATGGGTCGAGAATCCATGCACCAGGCTCCGAGGATGCCTGAATAAGGCGAGCCAATACACCCAAAGGCTTCTGTGTGGGATGTTTTCCACACGACTTTTCCCATTGTGCAATGGCAGGCAGTCTCCACACGTCGGTCATCTGCTTGTCCTCGTTGAGTTGCTTCATCAAGTCATAGTTGAAATAATGTGCCACCTTTTGCGATTTACGTGCCCAGATGATGAACTCAGTACTATAGGTGAAGTACCTGCAAGAGATGTTTGGTGGTGGATTGGTCTTTGCCCATGTTATCACGTTCAGAATCTTGAAGCCAAGTTTAAGCAATTGTTGCTGTACGCTGAAGATATTGTGATGAGTGCCCGAAATCCAGATGGTAGCATTCTCCTTCATGTGGTCACGCACGGAGGAGAGCCAGCGAAGGTTGAAAGCATCCATCTCCTCTGGTGTCGTAGGCTTATCCCATTCTCCCTTGTCCACACACACCACCTTACCACTCTGACAGCTTATGCCACCACCCGAGAGAAAGTAAGGAGGGTCTGCAAACACCATGTCAAAGCCGAACTTGAACTTCGAGAGGGTCTCAACGCAATCCCCTTGAATAAGGGTGAAGTCGCCTGTGGGGGATTTGTAGTAGGATCTGTTGTAATCAACTGTAATCTCTGTGTCAATATAATCCTCTGCAGATAATATTATGTTGCTATCTCGATACAACTGACTAACGGCCATCTTTGCATCATGCATAGAGACGGCCTCTACCTGCACAGTCTTGGCAAGTGTCTCTTGTATCGTCACGTTGTACCTCATACCGGGGCACAAAAGTACGATCAGAATATTGATAAGAAGTGAATAGATCAAAAATTAACTTTTTTGATCAAAAAAGATCATTCCCAATGATTTTAAATATTTTCTAAATCAAAAGATTATCAGTACGAATAATTTTTGTCAATGTTAAAAAATGATCACAAATTTTATATAAAACCGCCGTTTTCACGAGCTTCGCACATCATGTCGTATTGTTTGGAGATGTCTTCGTAAGTATGGAAACCGACTCTTTCTTTAATGTCCTTGAATGCTGTATGACTCATTACCTTTTCAAATTGTTCTCGTCTGTTCTTGGGAGCAACAATGAGAAAACGGCTGTGAAAATCCTGTAAGTCACAAAATTTGGTTACAGAGTTCTGTATATCTGTTGAGTGTTCGACCTCAAAGAAGCTATTCGGCATTTTGCGTTCATTGAACCAAATAACATCAACTGTCTTTGCACGATTGACCAACTCGTTAAATGAGAATTCTGGAATATGAACAGTTGTGCAAATTTCAACAAGCGGTTTCTCAAGAAATTTCCGGTTCTGGTCTTGTGCAGGGACGTATGTCGTGTAGTTACGCATGTTGCCAATCTCAATGATAAGTCCCTGATAGTAACCATGAGTGAATCGCTCGTCATCTTCTGCCTTTTTTGTTGCTATATTAAACTTGCGCATCACCTCTTCACGACATTCTTCCAATGCCCACAATCCCGGCTGAATCTTGAATATCTCATCCGATTGCTGAACAATTCTGCGTATTGACTCATTGGGCGTTTTTGTTGGCCATGCAGAAGTATCTACAAGATGATAGAGGTTGCCGAGTGTCGCATATCCACCATGTTCTCGTAGTGTATCTATGACTTGTTGCGCTTGGGTATATTTCTTTGCCATAACGTTCTATTGTAATAGGTTTCTGCCTCCAACATCTTCCAGTACCTTCATTTGCTGAATGGCTATCTGGTTGAGTTTGATGAGCCGCTCGTATTGCGGCATACCATCGTTGATGAATACGGCATTGAGGTTCTCCATGTTCGAAAGGCAGATGAGCTCATTGATGCTGGCATAGTCACGGATGTTTCCCTTCTTGTCTGGATTTTCATCGCGCCACTCTTTTGCTGTCATACCGAACATAGCTACATTGAGAACGTCAGCTTCTTCAGCGTAAATGAGTGACT
>DCHV01000087.1:0-542 GCA_002314945.1 Prevotellaceae bacterium UBA1743 | reverse complement strand
CAAACTCAAAAGCAATGTCACGATGTGCATACGTGCCTCCATATCGGCCCGCTTTAGAGATTAATCCAATAGCATTTGTTGATTCTACCCATTGCTTAGTTGTAATGACAAATCCATTTCCGCCACTTTCATTTCTAATACTACTGAATTCCGTAGTTTTAAAATTTGGGTTCTTGACAGTCTCCCAAATTCCAAGAAACTCGATTGTGTAACGTGTACTCAGCCAATGTGAGATAACCAAAGCTGTTTCATTGGGATTTTTGAATTTTGCCATATCGGTGATACAAATATAGTCAGCATCATTAATTCTTGCTGTCCTAATCTCTGCATCTTGTATAATTATCAAGTTGTTCTTTGCCATAGTTATTACTGATGTATATAAAACTGGTGTGTAATAAAATGCGCTTGCGTCATGTCCCGATATATTTACTCCAAACGACGTGTTCTTTGTTTATGACTATCAGTTTACTCATACTTTCTTGTCTTCTATGAATGCGTGCCTGTGTGAGCATTTCACTCCACTATCCATTATTCCGACTACA
>DCHV01000050.1 GCA_002314945.1 Prevotellaceae bacterium UBA1743 | reverse complement strand
AAAAAAGTGGAATCTCACCATTTGGCGGGACTCCACTTTATTTGATTGGGACGGGGAATATTATTCCTTATCCAACAGGATCTTCATCATCTGCACTGCAGAGTAGGCAACGGGAGTGCCAGGGCCGAAGATAGCTGCCACACCAGCCTTGTACAGGAAATCGTAGTCCTGAGCAGGGATTACACCACCTGCGATAACCATGATATCCTCGCGGCCGAGTTTCTTCAGCTCCTCGATAACCTGAGGAACGAGGGTCTTGTGACCAGCTGCCAGAGAGCTGACACCCAATACGTTCACGTCGTTCTCTACTGCTTCGCGAGCACTTTCGGCAGGTGTCTGGAACAGAGGTCCCATATCCACGTCGAAACCACAGTCGGCATAACCTGTAGCGCATACCTTGGCACCACGATCGTGACCGTCCTGTCCCATCTTCGCAATCATGATGCGAGGACGACGGCCTTCCTTCTTTGCAAACTCATCGGTGAGTGCACATGCCTCCTGGAAGAGGCTGTCGCTCTTGCTTTCTGATGAATACACGTTGCTGATAGTTCTAATAATTGCTTTATAGCGACCTACAACTGCCTCGCACGCATCACTGATTTCACCCAGTGTGGCACGATGACCAGCAGCCTTGACTGCCAGGTCGAGCAGGTTCTGCTCGCTCTTCTTTCCATCCTTGAATTCCTGTACACAGCGGGTGATTGCTTCGAGGTCGGCCTTTACCTGAGCCTCGTCACGACCTGCCTTGAGCTGCTTCAGGCTTTCCTCCTGCTGCAGACGTACGGCGGTGTTGTCAATCTCGAGAATGTCAATGGGATCCTCGTGCTCAAGACGGTACTTGTTGACACCTACGATGGTCTGTGAACCGCAGTCGATACGAGCCTGAGTACGGGCTGCTGCCTCCTCGATACGCATCTTGGGAAGACCAGTCTCGATAGCCTTGGCCATACCACCCAACTTCTCGATCTCCTGAATGTGCTCCCATGCCTTGGTGTAGAGTTCCTGTGTGAGTTTCTCCACATAGTAGGAACCAGCCCAAGGATCGATATGCTTACATACCTGAGTCTCGTTCTGGATATAGATCTGTGTATTACGTGCAATACGTGCGCTGAAGTCGGTGGGCAGAGCGATAGCCTCATCCAAGGCATTGGTGTGGAGCGACTGAGTATGACCCAATACAGCTGCCATAGCCTCGATACAGGTACGACCTACGTTGTTGAAGGGATCCTGCTCGGTGAGTGACCAACCAGAGGTCTGAGAGTGAGTACGGAGTGCCATGGACTTGGGATTCTTGGCTCCAAAGCTCTTGACAATCTTGGCCCACAACAGACGGCCTGCACGCATCTTGGCAATCTCCATGAAATGGTTGACACCAATAGCCCAGAAGAAGCTCAGACGAGGTGCAAAGGCATCTACATCAATACCAGCATTGATACCTGCACGCAGGTAATCCATACCGTCGGCCAAGGTGTATGCCAACTCGATATCGGCTGTAGCACCTGCCTCCTGCATGTGATAGCCGGAGATAGAGATACTGTTGAACTTAGGCATCTTCTGGCTGGTAAATTCGAAGATGTCGGCGATAATCTTCATGGAGAATGAAGGGGGATAGATGTAGGTGTTGCGCACCATGAACTCCTTGAGAATGTCGTTCTGGATAGTACCTGCCATCTCCTCCAACTGTGCTCCTTGCTCCAAACCAGCATTGATATAGAATGCCAGGATGGGGAGTACAGCTCCGTTCATAGTCATGGAGACAGACATCTTGTTCAAGGGAATACCTGCAAACAAGGTCTTCATATTCTCCAGTGAACAGATGCTCACACCAGCCTTGCCTACATCACCTACAACACGCTCGTTGTCGGGGTCGTAACCACGATGGGTGGGAAGGTCGAATGCTACGGAAAGACCCTTCTGACCGCTTGCTAAGTTGCGACGGTAGAATGCGTTACTCTCCTCAGCTGTGGAGAAACCAGCATACTGGCGGATTGTCCACGGGCGGAAGGGGTACATCATGCTGTACGGGCCACGCAGGAAAGGAGGAATACCAGCTGCAAAGTCGAGGTGTTCCATACCTTCAAGGTCTTCCTTGGTATATACGGGTTGGATGTCTATCTGCTCAGGAGTCTTCCAGTTGGCAGTGATACCATTTTCTTTTTGCCATGCCTGGCCATTCTTTGCCTCTATGCCAGCAAAGATATCTATTTCGTTAAATGATTTGCGTGCCATGTCTTAGATTCCCAATTTAGCGTTATATTCTTTCAAAGTCTTCAACTGATCCACACGTACATGGATGAAGTTCTCGATACCAGCAGCTTTCAGATCTTCGCTGCAAGCGGGAGCGCCTGCTACAACAAACATAGCACGGCCGTTCAGATACTGGAATGCGGGTACTGCATATTCTGCGTATTCGTCATCGCTGGAGCAGAGAACTACGATATCGGCACCTGCTGCCAATGCGGCATCTACGCCTTCTTCCACAGTCTTGAAGCCCAGATTGTCCATTACCTTGTAACCTGCTGCAGCCAGGAAGTTGCAACTGAACTGTGCGCGAGCCTGACGCATGGCGAGGTTGCCAATGGTGAGCATGAAAGCAACGGGAGTCTTGGCAGCCTTCTCGGTGGTGAGACGCAAGTTCTCGAAATCGCTGGCGAGACGTGTTGCCTTGATAGCAGGAATCTCTGTTTCTTCGCCACAACATGTACCACATGCACAAGCCAAAGGCTCCTTGCCCTCGCTCTTCTCTGTGAAGTTGGGGAACTGGTTGGTACCTAAGAGGAACTCCTTACGCTTGCCTGCATTGGCATGACGTGCTACGTTGGTCTCATTGATGGCATTCTGAACTGTACCAGCCTTGGCAGCAGCCAGGAAACCACCCTCCTGTTCAACAGAGAGGAACAATTTCCATGCTTGGCCTGCAAGAGCATCTGTCAGTTCTTCGATGAAATAAGAACCGCCTGCCACATCTACCATACGATCGAAATGACACTCATCCTTGAGCAGCAACTGCTGGTTGCGTGCTATACGCTCTGCAAAATCGGTAGCTACCTCGTAGGGAGCATCGAACGGAGTAACCACGATGCTTTCTACACCGCCCAAAGCGGCACTCATAGCCTCGGTCTGAGAACGCAGCAAGTTGACATAACTGTCGAAAAGTGTCTGGTTGTAAGTGGTAGTGATGGCGCAGATGTGCATCTTGGCGCTCTCCTTGCAAGCTGTGTATTGGCTTACGATCTGAGCCCACAACATACGAGCTGCACGCATCTTGGCAATTTCCATGAAATATACGCCGTTGATACCCAAGTTGAACTTGATGTTCTGAGCTGCCAATTCGGGAGCAACACCTGCTTCGGTCAACTGGTTCATGTATTCGTTACCCCATGCCAGAGCATAACCTAAATCCTGGTAGCTGTAAGCACCTGCATCTGTCAACTTGAAGGCGTTGACCGTAATGGCGCGGAAATTGGGGAAAGAAGCCAGAATCTCAACCATCTGCTTAGCATTGGCAAGCATGGCGCTGCTATCCTTGCCCTTGGAAATCATCTTCTCCAGAGGGTCGAACGAGATAGAGCCTTCTATACGAGCTGCCTCGTAACCTTTCTTCTGGAAATAAGCAGCCAGCAACTGTGCCAACTCTACACTATGACACTGGCATGTCTGGAAGTTCAGTTCCACACAGTCGGCATAGATACCGTCCAGCAAAGCGTCGATATATTCGGCACTCAACTTGTCACCAGGGATGCAGAAGCCCAAGCTGTTGACACCCTTGTTGAGGATGTCCTTTGCCTTCTCGTTTGCCTCCTTGGGGCATTCACACTTGATGTTCTGACGAACATACCATGAGTTGTCCGCAGCCTTGTTGCCACGTACATAGGGGAATTCACCGGGCAAGGCGTTGATGGTGGCCAATTTGTCCACATCCTCCTTGCGGTAGAAAGGCTCCATGGAGAAACCTTCGTTGGTCTTCCAAACCATCTTCTTCTGATAATCGGCACCCTTGAGATCGACTTCGATCTTATCACGCCATTCCTGGCTGGTAGGGGCTACGAAATCAGCAAAAAGTTTTTCTTTATTTTCTGCCATTTTTTGTAAATAAATAATGTAATTTAGCTTCTTTTGCTTATAATTTAGCGCAAATTTACAGATTTTCTATGGGTTGGCAAAATATTATCTGCAAATATTGGGATTATTCCGTTTATTTGAATCCAGATAGGGTCGTCCTATCCTGAAGACATGACTCTCCTGGCTGTTCTTTGACCTTTGACGGTAAGAAATGCCACATCGTGATAACGCTCAGGAGGGCACATGCCACAATCAGGATCCATAGCATAAGGGAACCTCCTACGACCTGTTCCAAATCAACATCTTTTCCCATAATCATATACAGGAACATGATAAGACTGTTGTTGAAAACATGTAGTATGCACGGGATGAGAATACTCTTTGTCTTGTAATAGATGAGAGAGAAAATGATGCCAAGGATAAAGGCAAAGGGTATCTGTGACGGATTTCCATGAATTAGGCCGAAACATGCAGCACTACAGAGAATGGCTGTCCATGTGCCTACTCCGTTGCGTTGTAGAAGTCCCTGAATTCCCTCACGAAACACGAGTTCCTCGCAGATGGGTCCTACTATGGCTACGGCTATGATGCAGTAGGCATTGTGGAACATGCCGTCGTAGTAATCACTCATCAGGTCTGGCAGTTCCAATTTCTCCGTCAGGGCGTTCATGCAAAAGATGGCCGCACAGACTCCTATGGTGCAGTGTATGCTATCGTGCCATCCAATATGCTCGGCACGAAAGCATTCGTGCCATTGTATCATCCCCAATCCGAAGTGAATAACAATACAGGTGATGACACCAGACAAGATGGTAGTAAGGCCAAGAGTGTCGTAAAATTCCACACCCGCCCATGTAAGAATGGGCGCAAAAAGCAACTGCATTGCTCCAAAAATGAGCAATGCAGCGATAGTTTTCCAGAATAGGGTTTTCATTATTGATTCTGTCGGGACAACTTATCAGTAAGTACACGCATCCAATATCCACCAATCACGGAACGGGCCTTAAAGCCGACCATGTTGGCCGTCTTGGTATCAGACCAGTCGCTGATAGGAACCCTACTCTTTGTCTCATTTATGTATGTATAGACAGGGCCAACAAACTTCTCAAAGGTTTCCTGATCGGGAGACATGCCTGCTGTCCACATAATCCAGTCGCTCTTCGTGTAATCCCTGCGACAATCCAACGGCAAGCCATACTTGTTCTGAACGGTAAGGTAATACTGTATTTCATTCTCGAATACCTGGTCGCTGAGTATATGAGTTCCCCACAGCTTGTCCCAAATCATATTGTACTTCTGGCTCCATGTGTTCTCTTTGTCAAAGGCCAGTCGGTAGTGATCGCCTTCCAGGGCCATCTCTTCCCACTTCTGTGCCATCTCCTTGGCGCGTGCCAGATATTTGTCGCCCGTCTCAGCATCACCCTTCATCTGTGCCATCAACCCATATCCTGCCACACCGAAGATGGCCTTGAGTGATAGGTTGCAGTTGTGAGGCCAATGTCCGGCAAAGTCGTCGGTACACAATTGGTTCTCGGGATCCTGACCATTTTCGGAAAGGTAGTCAGCCCAGGTGGTGAGAACATCCCAGTATTTGTCCACGTATGAGGTGTTGCCATCCAATTTGCACAACGTAGCTGCCAGAGCGAGCATATTACCTGCTTCTTCCAATGGCATATCACCACCATATACCTGCCCATCTGCCTTGGGATATGTACCCAAATCGTGTGCGGCAAAGGGCTTGGTCCATCTGCCAGAGTAACTATATTCCAGGATGCTGGTCATCATGGCTTTCTCCAATTCAGGATTGTACACCAAGAACAGTGGGGCTTCGGGATAGGTCAAATCGACCGTGTTCACACATCCGTTGGAGTTATTCTCCTTGCTGAAGAATAACAGATTACCATCTTCGTCCTGGAAAAGCTTGTGAGCGGCAATGACATGACGGTATGACCCAGATAGAATCTCGGCATATTGTTTGCCCCCTACAGCCATTCCATCTTCGTAAATTCTCTTGTCCAACTGTCTGCAACGTGACATAATCTCCGTGTAGCGCATCTTCATCTCTCTGAAAGCTTGGGTGATAGTAACTTCACCTTCATGCGCCCAATAGGCTTTATAGCGATGGTACATGTACTCGATATCTTGTACCTCGTCATATCCCATCATGGCGAAACTTTGGCTTTTCTCTACAGTACCATAATCATGCAGGTAGGCCAAGTCGGGTTGCTCTGAAACCTTATAGGCACGCAACCCATTTTCGTCTTTTCCGTTCAGGTTGTCAGCAAATTTTCCATTCTCCACAAAAGCGTCACGTGTCTCTCTCAATGAGCCAATGGTTACATCGCCATTTACAGCCGGTAGGTAGAAGTAGCCCCAGTCTATACAAATTCCATCTCCCGTCTTGTTCAGGATGGGCTGATCTATTGTTCCTGTACGTACAGCACTTATACCATCCGATACTATGTATTTGCTTACGGTGGGCTGGTTTTCATTATCGACGGCCATACGTGTACTGGAACTCAGGTACAACTGGACAGAATGGGCTTTTCCATCCGTGCTGCGAACCTGTGTGGAAATGTAGTTGATGGGCATACTCAGAAGATCAAGGTCATCGATGAGCATTGGAGCAGTGAATACAACATCCAGATCGACAGGACCACAACCGAAGGTGTAATAGGTGTTGGTGGCGAGTACATCAACACTTTTCTGCTCGGCTACCAGAATCTTGTCGTTGGCGGGAGTAGTGTTCTTGAAGAAACCAAAATCAATATACGCACCTCCTATCTTGTTGTGGCAATGTACTGCAATCATGTTTTCACCTTCATGTAGAAGTTCTTTCTGCTCACCTTCGAGTGGCATAGTCAGATAGTCATCCGCCCACTTGTCACCAGTGTCTATCACTTTGGTACCGTTGATATACATTTCAAATGCATCGTCGTGAGAGTATTTAACAATCAAATCCTTTTTGAGGTCTTCTGCAGAAATGGATATAGTTCTCCTTACCCACATATCGGAGTTTAGTTCATCCCATTTCGTATTGACATATTTCTTGTCATTACTACCAAAGGCTGCTTTCTTTACCTCCCAGGTATTATCATTGTATGCGGGTTGTTCCCAGCCATCTGAGGGTTTCTGACGAGTCATGCGTCCTTCCCATGCTTCTTCGCTGGCCATAGGTACAACCGTTTCATATACTGTCATATCTGTTCCCATGAAACGATATGTCACGCCATCTACTCGCAATAAGCCAGTTAATGGTTTCTCGCGATCTGTCCAATGGCGTGTTGTACCATCAGTAAGTTTGTCGAAGGGCGACCAGATGCTGAAATAGGGGTCATTCACAATTAGAGGCACAGATGGCAAACGCAAATCGGTACTCGTGTATGGTTGGAAAAAGTCATTGTCTTGATTTCCTTGTTGACATCCCCACAAGCACAATGCGGAGAGGATAGCCATTGCATGTTTTGCTTTCATACGTCGTTTGGAAAGTTGGAATACGATGATTGATTTTGAAAACGGAAGAAAGGAGAGACATAATGTTTCTCCTTTCTTATCTTGTTTGCTGTATTCTATACAATTACAGGGTGCTTGCAGTCAAAATCAGCACGAGCAGGCCGAGAATGGCATACAACTCGGGGAACACTGCCAATACCATGGTAGTACCGAATGCATTGTGGCCAGCACCAATCGCGCTGATACCATTGGCACAAACCTTAGCCTGACGAACGGCTGAGAAAAGGGCAACCAATCCCAAAGCCAAACCTACGCCGAAGATGGCACAGGCAGGAGCCATTTGGATGTCGGGAGTAACCTTGGCGTTCAGCATGAAGAAACCTACGAAACCATACAAGCCCTGTGAAGAGGGAAGGGCAGCCAGACCCATGTAGGAACCGCTTGCTGTAGGATTCTTCTTGAATGCACCAATGGCTGCATTACCACAAATTGTCACACCGTAAGCACTGCCGATACCTGACAGGGCTACACACAGGGCTACGCCCAGATAAGCTAATAAAATCTCCATAATTTTTTATTTGTTTTTGATTTGTATTTATTTCTTATTTGTTAATCCATCTGAAGGGGGAGTAAGCCTTACCACCACCACTAAAGTCTGCATTCTTGAAAAACTCTACGAAAGTAAGACGCATGGGGTGTACAAAGGCACTAATCATGCTTAGGGCAAAGGTGATGCCATGTCCTGCCAACAGGATAAGTACCATAGGCGCCCAGCGATACCACCATGCCATGCCATCTGTCATCTGCAAAGCCAATGAATTGAACACGCCACCCAATACGCCACCAGTCAGTCCAAGCGCAAAGAGTCGGATATAACTGAGCAGGTCGCCCAACAATCCTGTGGCCATACCGTATGTAGCCCACAATCCACCTCCGATATTCAATAGTGGACCTGTGATGGGATTCTTGTAGGCGGATGGGTTGTTGTAAAGGAAAATGCCAAGTGTACTGATGGCAATAATGATGAGCAATACCATTGAAAGTGCTGTAGGTAGAGCTATGCCGCAGAATGGAAGTCCATAAAGGGCGATAGCTGAAAGAAGTGCAACGACCCAAGACAAAGTACCTATTGCATAGCCAAAACCATAATTCTTCCATGCTTTACAGGCTTTGAGTACCATTCCCAATAGCACTTGTACCAAGCCAATGAGGACAGAGAGTACCATCATGGGAGAATAACCGAAGATAGGTCCTACACCATTGTCACTCAAGAAATAGGGCTTCACAGGAGCCAGGAAGGCCCAATCCTGCTGACTGAGGTCTATACCGAATACAGTACCTGTAGCCAGGCCACATATTAAGGTCATCAGCCCAAGCCATGCGCCCAGTCGTCCGTAGGCCTTATTTTCCGCACTACCCTTCATGGCAAGTATCAACCCACCAATGAGTACAAGCAATCCGTAGCCTCCATCTCCCAGACAGAGTCCGAAGAAGAGCATAAAGAAAGGTGCAAAGAAGACGGTAGGATCTATGTCGCTGTAACTGGGCAACGAATACATCTTCAGAATAGGTTCGAAGAGCCGACTATAACTATTGTTGGTTATCTCGATGGGTACATCATCCTCGTAAGCGGGATCTTCCATTTCGTAGAAGATGTGATTGTCCTCCAGCCAAGCGATAAGTGGATTGGTCTTATCTGCGCGTACCCATCCCAATATGAGATGTAGCACATTGCCGGCCACTCGTTCGTCGGACAGATGTACACGGCTCAGGGAAATGTCGTTCTGAACTTTTGTCAATCCCTTTTCCAGAATAGCGCGTCCTCGTTGCTGAATCGCGAGTAGTTGACCGCGAATCTCTTCTACCTTCTTGGATGCTTCTTGCAACTTAGAGCGATAGCCACTCAGCGTACCCTCTGGCAGGAGTATGTGTTCGGCCTGTATGTCGGGCTGTGTCTCACTGAAAGTGACAAAATACACACTCTTCTGCCAATCGTTGATGGGGATGGCAAAATACTTTTCCGTCCACTCCTGACTGAAGAATTTACTGCTGCAACGGAAGAAATGGATCTCCATGCCGCTTTCCTTTTGGAGATGCGCCAACTTCTGTGGGTCGAAATCACCCCAAGGCTCGAGTGCATCCACATTCTTGCGTATAGCATCCATGTCGTGCAACAGACGATTCTCCTGAGCTTGCAATTCTTCTACCTTACCTAATAGGGCAAGGGGATCTTTCTCGCAAACCATTTCCGCTGCGGAAAGTTCCAGATATGTCTTCTCGTAGATGGAGAGAACTTGCAAAGCCTGTCTATATCGTGCCTCAAGCGCTGTACCCTCTTGCAACTCAGGGCTGGATGCTCCTTGTTGGAGTTGCTGAATGTGTACTACACCTAATTGACGAAGGCCTTGGATGAATGTGTCATATTCGCGATCTGTCACCAAAAAGGTGAACTTTTTCATTCTCTCAATCATGCCGTAGCCTCCTTTCTTTTTTCCTGCAGAGCCTTCAGAATCTTCTGAGAACTCTTGCTTAGGTTCTCCTCATCTTCCATGAAACGCTTAATCTTGCGTACCGCTTCTTGATAACCTGGTATCTGCACCTTCTCAAAAAGATTAACTTTCTGAGTAGTCTTTTTGCGTGCATGTTCCAACAGGCCGAGCTTGGCGAATACAAATTCACGTTCCACGGCAGTCTTGGCTAATCCCTGCAATAGGTTGATGCCATCGAAATACCATTTTGGTGCACTGAAAAGTCCGAAGGGGCGTACTTCCAACTGTATGTTGTTCAGTACAGGCACTCTTACGCCTGCAATTTTGCGAACAGACAATTCCACATCCTTCAAACTGACAAGTGTGGTGTCAAATTCGCCCCAAAGCGCATACATACGCTCATAGCCCGCAATCTGGCTTTTCAGTTTCTCCTCCAGCATTTCAGCTTCTTCCTTGCATTTCTTCACCTCGAGACGCAACGCAGTCTCCTTGCTCTTGATAATAGGCAAGGTACGCTGCCGCATCTTCAAGTTCTTCTCAATCTGCTGGAGCGATGTCTTATTGTATTGAAACTTTATCATGAATTCCAGTAAGTGTCAGTGAACTCCTTCTTGATATTCACCTCTTCCAACTTGAAGTACTTGCGGAACAGGCTCCACGTTACGTCAAGCATCTCTTCGGTATTCAGGTTCACGTCAATAGCCAACAACTTGTCTGCATATTCCTTGGCAAAGTCCAAGCAACGG
This sequence comes from Prevotellaceae bacterium UBA1743, assembly GCA_002314945.1. Lineage (GTDB taxonomy): Bacteria > Bacteroidota > Bacteroidia > Bacteroidales > Bacteroidaceae > Physcousia. The sequence goes on along the minus strand of DCHV01000050.1, from coordinate 47,755 downwards.
TTGTCATAGTCTGTCAGGTCAAAACCATTTTCCAACTTTGTCTTGGCATTTGCTGCATCGGCGTACAGTCGGATGGCAGCATTCATCACCTGAGAATGATCCTTGCGCGTTTTCTTTCCTGCTACCAATTGTTTCAGACGAGAAAGTGAACGGAAGGGGTCTATGACCACCTTGCCAATGTCGCTATCCCTGCGCAGATAGAGCTGACCTTCAGTAATATATCCTGTATTGTCAGGTACAGCATGGGTGATATCACCACCACTCAATGTGGTTACTGCAATGATGGTGATAGAACCTCCGCCTACATTCTTTGGGAACTGAACTGCCTTTTCGTAGATCTTTGCCAAATCGGAATACAACGAACCAGGCATTGAGTCCTTGGAAGGAATCTGATCCATACGATTTGACACGATACTCAGAGAGTCGGCATAAGAGGTCATATCCGTCAGCAATACCAATACGGTCTCATGCTTCTCCACAGCAAAATACTCAGCGGCAGCCAATGCCATATCGGGAATCAACAGACGTTCCACGGCAGGATCCTCTGTTGTGTTGATGAACGAGATAATACGGTCCAAAGCACCTGCATTGGAGAAGGTGTTGCGGAAGAAATAGTAGTCATCGTTCGTCATACCCATACCACCCAAAATAATCTTATCAGCCTTGGCACGCATAGCCACCATGGCCATCACTTCATTGAAGGGTTGGTCGGGATCTGCGAAGAAAGGAATCTTCTGTCCAGACACCAAGGTGTTGTTCAAGTCAATACCTGCAATACCCGTTGCAATCAATTCACTGGGTTGTTTACGACGAACAGGGTTTACGCTGGGGCCACCAATTTCCACTTCCTTTCCTTCGATGGCAGGACCGCCGTCGATAGGCTGACCGTATGCATTGAAGAAACGGCCTGCCAACTGGTCGCTCACTTTTAATGAGGGAGACTTACCAAGGAATGTCACTTCGGCATTGGTAGGAATACCACCCGTACCTTCAAAAACCTGAAGGGTTACATCATCTCCCATGATCTTTACCACCTGTGCCAATTTGCCGTTGATGGTAGCCAACTCATCATAACCTACACCTTTTGCTTTCAGCGAGCATGTGGCCTTGGTGATTTGGCTGATCTGTGTATATACTTTTTGGAATGCTGTACTCATTTATTCTACTTTAATATAAATTAGGAGAGGAGCATATCCTCCGCTTTCTTCTTAAACTCGTAATATGATTCACTCTTGTAGGCCGAGTAGTTCATCTGCTTGCACAGGTTGATCATCTTCTTGAAGAAGTCTGTTACTTCCTGGAAAGTGTCAAACTCGTAGTCGTCCTTGTCACAGATGTTTGTCACCAAGTTGAGCAATTCTTCCTGACGTTCCAGAGGAGTCACAGCATCCACTTCGTCGAAGGCATCCTGCTGGAGGATTACAAAGTCGATGATTTCGCTCTTCCAGAAAGTGATATGGTAAGCTACGGGTACACCATCATCGCCCAGAATGTTGATTTGCTCGGCAATTTCCTTACCGCGCTGCATGCGGGTCTTCAGCTTCATTACCTTAGGAATCCACTCTTCGTTGATGTGTTCCTTTATGTAGTCGGCAAATTCGGGATATTCCAGGTATTTGCTGTACGAATCAATAGGGTTGACAGCTGGGTAACGTTTCTTGTCGGCACGGTCCTGCTCCAATCCGTAGAAGCAACGAGCCACCTTCTTGGTGTTCTCTGTCACAGGCTCCTTCAGGTTACCTCCCGCAGGAGATACTGTACCGAGGAATGTGACAGAACCAACCTGTCCGTTACGTAGATATACATATCCTGCACGGCCATAGAAGTTGCTGATCAGAGCTCCCAAGTCCATAGGGAATGCGTCGGGGCCAGGCAACTCCTCCATACGGTTCGACATTTCGCGCAGAGCCTGTGCCCAACGTGAGGTAGAGTCGGCCATCAATAGGACACGCAGACCCATCGAACGATAATATTCAGCCATTGTCATAGCTGTATATACAGATGCCTCGCGGGCTGCTACAGGCATATTACTCGTATTGGCGATAATGATGGTACGCTCCATCAATTTGCGACCTGTATGAGGATCCACCAGTTCGGGGAACTCGGAGAAGATTTCCACAACCTCATTGGCACGCTCGCCACATGCTGCAATAATCACGATGTCGGCCTCGGCCTGCTTGGAGATAGCATGTTGCAATACCGTCTTACCTGTTCCAAAGGGGCCAGGGATGAAACCTGTACCGCCTTCTACAATAGGGTTGAAAGTATCGATGGTACGCACTCCCGTTTCCAGCAACTTGAATGGACGGGGCTTTTCGCGATAGTTCGTCATTGCGAACTTCACGGGCCAATGCTGTACCATATCCACCTCGATATCCTTGCCTTGTTCGTCAGTAAGAACGGCAATCACGTCGTGAATCTTGTATTGTCCAGCAGCAGCAATGCTTTTTACAGTAGCTACTCCCTTCAATTGGAAAGGCGCCATAATCTTGAGGGGTTGGTGATTTTCTTCCACCTTACCTAACCAGTCGCTTTCCTGTACTTTGTCACCTACTTTGGCAATTGGGGTGAAATCCCACATACGATCAGCATCCAGAGGTTCGGTGTACTGACCACGTTTCAGGAAGACACCTTCCATCTTGTCCAGATCGTTCTGCAATCCGTCGTAGTTTTTGCTCAACATACCGGGACCCAGTTGAATCTCCAGCATGTGACCGGTGAATTCAGCCTCAGCTCCCACCTTCAATCCACGTGTGCTCTCGAATACCTGCACATAGACGTCTTGTCCTATCACCTTGATGACCTCAGCCATCAGACGGTCACCACCCGTCATGATGTAGCATATTTCACCCTGCAGTACAGGGCCATCCACACGGAGGGTCACCATATTGGAAACAACGCCACTAACAGTTCCTTTTGTCATGTTATTTTGTGTTTTATTTTTATTTCTGAATGAATTCTTCGGGTACCCGTGCTTCCCCTCTTAAGTTCTCGATGATTTGCTTGAATGTCTCTTTGCCCTCTTCGGGATCCAACTTAGCCCATCGGTACTGAATACCGAGTTTGCATTGGTATGCAAAGAGTGCCTCGATACTAAAGGGATTGAAGAATACCCGTTCGTCGAGCCAGTTCCATTTCAGAGTGTCTATCATCCTTTCTTTCTTCACAGGATCTTCCTCTTCCACGATTTTCATCAAGTCTTTTACGAAATCAAATTCCAGCGACAAGTTGAAATCCTTGGTCTTGTTCTCTCGTATCATGTCCTGTACTTCTCCTTCGCCCTTGATAAAATCTGATACGTTCCACCCTTGCTTACGTGCAATCATCGCTGTCAGGATGTTGTTGATGTCCAGTGTCAGTTTATACCAGCGACGCATCGTCTTGTTCTGGCAGTTCTTCAGGCAGTACTGGAGATAGGCCAGTGTCATTTCATCCTCGGGGAAGTAGCCTTCCTTGTCTTTGTTGTAAGCGTATTCGCGTGCAAACACACTCATGAAAGAGGGAAAGCGATGTACGTTGAAGTTCAACTCGCGAGCTGATGTCATCAAGTCTGTGTATTGGTCTTTGGAGAAATTGCCCTGCAAGTCGATTTTAGCCTCGGGGTTCTTGAGCAGTTTCACCAGGTTGGCGCAATCCCATTGCAGATAGAAGAAGAACATGAGCTTCTTGTCTGCAGGAGTCAACGCCTGATCGCATTGTTCCCTCAGTTCTGCTATGTTGTACCCTGGCTGTGTGTCCGACAATTCCAACTCGGGCAGCCCGGCCATTAGACAATAGTAGTTAGCCATCCTCTATGCTCTTATTTTTCAGAACAACATCTCGATGAGTTGGGGACGCAGGAACGCCTTGAAATAGTTCTCAAATTCCTCTTTCCCAAAGTTTACCTTGTAACTGCCGTCGGCTGGGGAGATGGTGAAGAGGGTGGCATTGCCATTCACTTGCTCAATGGTCACGCCCTTGTCCAGCAGTTCCTTTGCTTCTGCCATGAAGAAAGATTTCAGAGCCTCAGCATCTGCTGTGCTGATGACTACTGGTTCATTCTCTACCCACTTGCTGGCCAATGCCACGGCAAAACGTCCCATGAAAGCTTTGTCGGCAGTAAGACCAGAAACGGCCTTTTCCACCATCTGATTGGTCATTACATTGGCCACCTCGCTCTTCAGGGCATTCAGGGCTTGATTGGCATACAACTTCAGTTCGCTGCGTGTATTAGCGCTCGTCTCGTCGGCCTTTTTACGTGCTAAGGCTTCGATCTCGGAGGCTTTCTCCTTGGCTTCTGCCACAATCTGGCTGGCAGTCTTTTTGCCTTCCTCAATCAGACGGTCGGCCTCGGCCTGTCCTTTCTCTACGCCTTCACGATAGAGTTTTTCGGTAAGTTCTTGTATCTTTTCCATTCTATAGATGTGTTTTTTAATATTTGCCGCGAAGGTACATAATTTTATTCACATTTTACCTATTCATCCTTGTTCTTTTTTCAAAACATCACCATTTTGAACAAAATAGGGGTTGATTATACTAATCTGCACCTCGTAAAACAAGAAAATGCGGAGCGTCGATGGCAAAAAAACAGCCACTGACGCTCCGCACAGAATATGCATTTTTTTGTTTCAGTAAGGGAGGGATGCCAACATCTGGGCCAATCCATCTACACCTTGTTGCAGTTTGTTACCCACCATCTGCTTGAGGAAGAAATTCAAGTCGGCCCTCACAGTCACGCGCATTGCACACTGGCACTCGGTTGCTGGTAGCAGTTGAATCCACAGGTTGGCTTGCATGGGTACACCCTGCAGTTCGAACTTCAGGCATTTGGGCGCCTCACGCTCGATAATACGGAGGGTTACGTCTCCCAATGGGGCGGCGTTGGCTGTCACACTGTCTGTGTCAAAACGGAGGGAGCGCAGCCTTTCCACAATCTCGTCCATCTGCTCTGGCTTTACTTTGTCTCCAGCCTGTTGCAGGATGGCCTGCTTCATGTTGGGGTCGTCCAGCCTTTCCTGGATTACAGATAAATTGTTCAGGTCTGCCAGTTTTTCGAATACGCACTCCTGATTCGCATAGACGGTCTTTACCTCGCTTTTGTATTCTGCCATTTTGATGTTTCGTGTTCTATGGGTTATTGGTTCCAGTGGGCAGGATCTTTCCTCCATTCGTGGAGTAGAGGGGTGTCCTTCTCGGTGATGTATCCGATACGCAAAGCCTCGGCCACTACAGCCTCGTAGTTGGTCAGCGTCTTCAACGTCACATTGGCTTCTTCGAAAGCCTGTATAGCCACGGGAAATCCGTAGGTATAGGAGGCAACCATGCCGATTACTTCTACGCCACTTGCACGCAAGGCCTGTACCGCCTTCAGGCTGCTTCCGCCTGTGCTGATGAGGTCTTCTACTACTACCACCTTGGCACCTGGTTCCAGTTTGCCTTCAATCAGATTTTCCATACCATGATCCTTGGGTTTGCTACGCACGTATGCAAAGGGCAAGGACAAGGAATCTGCCACCAAAGCACCTTGTGCAATGGCACCTGTGGCTACACCTGCGATGGCTTCAACCTCGGGGAAATTCTCCAAGATGAGGCGGCAGAGCTCAATTTTCACGAAAGAGCGCAAGCCTGCAAAAGAAAGGGTCTGACGATTGTCGCAATAGAAGGGGCTCTTCCATCCGCTGGCCCATGTGAACGGGTCGTTTGGCTGCAATTTGATAGCCTTTACTTCCAGCAACTTAGCAGCAAAAATAGATTCAAGTGTATTCATGTCTATTCAATTTTAAAAAAGTATTTCCGTGCAAAAGTACGGATTTTCCCCCATACAGGCAAATGGAAAGGATACTATTTCATTCCATCAGTCGTTTTCAGAAGTTGGCACGCCAATTCAACATATTCCCTCCTGCAAAGACGAAATTTGGCAATAATTGCAAAAAATCTTGACAATGCAAGTAAAAACCATTACGAAGGGCTATCGAAGGGTTACCGAAGGGATATCGTACCCTTGGAATATCCATTTATTTTGACATGAACAGGGCACTATCATCCCCCCAATTCCTTCATCACTATATCCATCTCGAATCCTCGTGAAAGGAGATGACGGATGAGTTTACCCCGACGAGTGTATTCATCCTCCTCCTTCAGAGTGCGTTCTTTCTGCAAGGCAACTTCACGGAGGATGTGAATATATTCGGATGATTCAATGGCAGAGAGTCCTTCCTGAATCTCAGCATCCGTAAGTTCCATCATGCGAAGCATTTGCCGAATCTTGATACGCCCCCACCGATTGTAGCGCGATTTATCAAGGCAATAGGCTCTGGCGAATCTTGAATTGTCAATATATTTTTCATCTATCAAATAGTCAATAGCCTTGGAAACTTGAGCGGGAGAAAGCCCCCACTTTATCAATTTTTCCTTTATCTCATGCGAACAATGTTCTGCACAACTGCATAGCGAAGCTGCTTTGCACAAGGCTTGTTCATACGTCATTTCCTTCATAAGTGCCTAATACTATTCTGTCGTTCCCAAATTGATCTTTTCTGCATTCTACATTCCGGAAGCCACTTTCTTCAAGTAACTGAACTATCTCATTACTAAATGCTCTGTTTATTTCAAAGAAGAGTTTACCCTGCTTTCGCAAGTGCGTTCTTGCAAAATCCACAATAGCACGATAAAAACGCAACGGATCATCATCAGGAACAAACAAAGCCATGCTTGGCTCGTACTCCAGTACATTAGGTTGCATAGAGGATGCTTCCGATTCGCAGATGTAGGGTGGGTTGCTCACCAGTGCATCCCATTGTCTGTCTGAAACAGATGGATGTAAAATATTTTCTTGTATAAATTCTACCTCGGCATGTAGTGCTCGCGCATTTCCCGATGCTATTTCCAAGGCTATAGGTGACAGATCAAGTGCACTCACATGATAGCCTCGTAAAGCCAAAGAAACGGCAATACATCCACTACCTGTGCCGAGGTCGAGGATGTGAGTTTCCGGAGGCATGTGGCGGCATACACAGGCGACAAGTTCCTCTGTCTCTGGGCGTGGGATGAGCACCCCTGGTTCTACATGGAAGGTGTGTCCGCAAAACTCACATTCGCCCAATACATACTGCACAGGTTCGTTTGTGAGAAGTCTGCCGATAATTTTTTCCAGCTCCGACTGACTTTCTTCCGATAATTGTGTATCTTTGCCAAGCAAAATGTCTGTCTGATTCAGGCCGAAACGTGTTTCCATCACCAGGCGGTAGATGGCTCGTGCTTCGCTGGGGGGATAGACTTGCTGGAGTTGCTGAATATGATTCATGATGCAAAATTAGAAAAAATATTTTTTATACTCACAATTTGTAATTCATAATTCTCGATTCATGTCTCGGATTTCGAAGGATAAAGCCGGTAGTGGAGCAATGTCAGAATGGGTGGATAGTCGCTACATGGCCAGATGCATCCAATTGGCTCGCAAGGGGATGATGGGAGCACCTCCCAATCCGATGGTGGGTGCTGTCATCGTATATCAGAATCGCATCATAGGAGAAGGCTTTCACCAAAGGTGTGGAGGACCTCATGCCGAGGTGAATGCAATACGTAGCGTGCGACAGCCAGAACTTCTGAAAGAGAGTACTTTGTACGTGAGCCTTGAGCCTTGTTCACACTATGGGAAGACTCCGCCCTGTGCCGACTTGATAATCGAGAAAGGCATTCCTCGTGTGGTGGTAGGATGTATGGATCCTTTTGCCAAGGTAAATGGAGCAGGCATCAGCAAACTGCGTGAGGCAGGAGTAAAAGTCGTAGTAGGAGTGATGGAACGTGAGTGCCGCGAACTGAACGCACGATTCATCACCTTTCACCAAGAACATAGACCTTGGATTCTGCTTAAATGGGCACAGTCTTCAGATGGTTTTATCGCTCGAAAAGATGGTTCTCCCGTGGCCTTCTCCACCCCTTTCACCCAAGCACTTGTGCATCGGCTGAGGGCATATTCCCAAGCCATCATGGTAGGGAGCAGGACAGTATTGACGGACAACCCTTCACTCACCACCCGTTATTGGGATGGCCCTTCACCCTTACGTTTTACCATCGATTCTCAAGGCATATTGCCACAAGCCTGCCGCCTAAGGGATGATTCAGCAGCTACAATCGTGTACGACAAGGCGGACTTATCCTACATAATGAACGACATGTATCAGCGTGGAATACAAAGTCTTATTGTGGAAGGAGGTAGTACGCTATTGCAGGCATTTCTGGATGCTGGATTATGGGATGCTATTCGTGTGGAGCAATCACCTATCGTGCTGGGAGAAGGCATTTCTGCACCTGTCTTACCAGCCGAAATGGAGTGGCAGAGGTGTGAAATAGACGGAAATGAAGTGCGTAAGTGCTTAAATAAACTTAAAACGCGGCATAGACGTGCATAAAATTCAAATAAAAATGTGTACTTTTGCACATTATTTGAAAAAGTACACATAATTAACATGCGAGGAACAAACATAGTGACAAGATTTCTTTGCTTTTTTCTGGGCTCTCTGTCCCTGTTGGCGGCATCGTGCATGAGTGATGATGAGTCGGAAGAACCGGAAAGCTATTGTTATATCAAGAGCGTAAAATTAGGTTCCCTGAAGCGTACCATCCATACAAAGGATAGTTTAGGAAATGATAGTGTTTACTACACCTCCTATTCCGGAACTTATTTCCCCATGACCATCGATCAGCACAAGCTCACTATCGAGAATAGAGATTCACTTCTTTACGAGTCGAAAGTAACCTCTGTCTTAGTCACCATCTCGTTTGATGGAGATGGAATGGGATGGCGTTCTGCGGTTGATACTACCGAGGCATGGACGACCTACAACAGTACGGATAGTTTGGACTTGACTCACCCACTTCAGTTAAAAGTCGTAGCAGCCGACCAGATTCACAGTCGTATCTATACGCTCAAGTTGAACATCCATCAGCAGCAAGGCGATTCCTTGTACTGGCACCACACGGACACTACAGAGCATCGTTTGGGCTTCTTCAACGAGATGCGTGCTACCACATTGGGAAATACTGTCATGGTCCTTGGCAAAAACAGCGCCCAGGTTGTACAGATGGCACATCGTGAGGCGACTGGAAGTTGGACAATCGTTGATACCAATCTCCCATCCAGCACGATAGTCGAATCGTTATTGGAATATCGTGACACTCTCTACGTAAGCACATCTGATGGTATGCTATTCCTTTCTTCTGATGGTACTTCCTGGACACAACTTGGAAGCACTTTCCTTGGTCAGCGACTGGTGGCTGTGACGGACAAAGGCTACTACACCTTGGCTAATGGGCAAGTGTTTGCCTCGACCGACGCTATAGAGTGGAATGTGGAAAAATTGGACACAGGTACAGAGTGGCTTCCCGATTCTCGGTTGTGTAGCCGCTTCTATCAACAGGACAATGGAAACTATCGCATCTTGATGTGTGGCGCACGGTCATCTTCACCCGAAGAGGAGTGCGTCGTGTGGAGCAAGATGTGGTTCGACTCTCAGGATGAGGCTGAGGCAGAATGGGTGTATTTCACACTTACCTCGGACAATCGTTACCCATGTCCCTCGCTGGAGTGTCTCACCCTGCTTCCGTACGACGGATACACATACGCCATCGGTGGAGCGGGCAAGAATCACCAGGCGTTGGACAATATTTACATAAGTAAAGATCACGGTATCACATGGAAGGCTGATCCAGAACTGCATCTGCCTTTCGAGTTGAAGGGAGTCAGAGGACCCCTTACAGCTACCGTGGATGAGAATGATGTGATATGGCTGATAGCTAACGGGCAAATATGGCGCGGGAGACTCAACAGATTGGGATTTGCCCGCAACTGATACTCGTGGCAATGTTTCTGTTCCCTGTGTCGCTCATGGCACAGAGTGCAGATACGGAATATCAGATGGACTTCGGAGCCTCGGTGGGCACCTCGTTCTATCTGGGCGACGCCAACGGAACACCTTATGCACACATGGGAGCTATGGGTGGCCTGATTGTACGTCGTATCTTCAATCCCCGAATGGCCCTAAAAGGAAATCTCTCCTTTGGCCACATCAGCGGTACGAGCGAAGATTATTTCATTCCTACGGATCCTTGGAGTCAGTCCTCTGCAGGAGGCCTTCCCACTCAGGTGTCCTTTAGCAGGAACCTCATGGACATAGGTGTTCAGTTTGAGATGAACTTCTGGGGTTTCGGCATGGGTACAGGATACAAGGAGACGAGCCGCATTACCCCCTACATGTTGGGGGGAGTAGGATGTACTACAGCATTTGGTGGTGCAGGCACTCGCCTGGCAATGAACCTGCCAGTGGGCTTAGGAGTGAAATACAAGGTGAGTCCACGCCTCAATGTGGGGCTTGAATGGACGATTCGCTTCACTACCACCGACGAACTGGATGTTCCTTCTGATGAACATGCTCAGTTGAAATACCCGTATGGGATCAAGAGTTCGGGGTTCAAGAACAAGGACTGCTATTGCTTTACGATGGCTTTTGTCACGTACGATATGTGTCCAAAACGAAGAAAATGTAACAATGAATGACAAAATATATGAATAAGGAAGAAAATACTATCACGACGGAGCAAACTGCACCAGAGCACATTGCCATCATCATGGATGGGAATGGGCGTTGGGCTCGTGAGAGAGGGTTGGATAGGTCGGCTGGACATTCAGCAGGAGTGAAGGCTGTACGCCAAATTACGGAAGAATGCGTACGACTCGGCGTGAAATACTTGACTCTCTATACATTCTCTACCGAAAACTGGAATCGTCCAGCGAAAGAAGTGGAAATGTTGATGAACCTGTTTGTGCAGAGTATGGAAGAGGACCTGTTCATGCGCAATAATGTGAGGATGTGTTTGATTGGCGATAAGGACAGACTTTCAGCACCAGTCAGGGATTGCCTCCAGCATTGTGTGGATAACACCAGTCGCAACACCCGCATGACAGTAACATTGGCCATCAGTTACAGCAGCCGGTGGGAAATTACAGATGCTGTACAACAGTTGGCACGCAAGGTGGCCGATGGACAGATAACTCCTGAACAGATTACCGAGGATTGCGTGTCGCAGCACCTACAGACATCCTATATGCCCGATCCTGACTTGCTTATCCGTACTGGAGGCGAGTTGCGCATCAGCAATTACCTGTTGTGGCAATGCGCCTATAGCGAATTCTATTTCTGCGACACCTATTGGCCAGACTTTAGTGAGGAAGATTTGCATAAAGCTATCCATGCCTATTACCAGCGCCAGCGCAGGTATGGCAAGACGGGTGAACAAGTGCAGGCCGAGCAGGAGAAACTTATTAAGTAGCAAGATTGTGCGACGCATTATATACCTTATTATAGTATGGCTCGTCGGCATGACTTCGGTTGTGCAAGCTCAGGAACTGAAACACAAGGAGGTGAATCCTGTCATTGACTATAGTCGTACTCCCAAACAGTATTTCATAGGCGCCATCACGGTGGAAGGTGCCAAGAACTACGATGACGATTTGCTTCAGGGACTTAGCGGTCTTTCAGTTGGCGACCCCGTGACTATCCCTGGCGAGGAAATCACCAAAGCTGTACGCAGATATTGGAAGAATGGACTTTTCAGTAATGTATCCATCAGTGTAGATAGTTTAGTGGGCGATTCATGCTATCTGCATGTCATGCTTACACAACGTCCCCGCATCTCACAGATCAACTATAATGGCGTGAAGAAGGGAGAGAAGGATGACTTGAAGGAGAAATTAGGATTGGTGCAGGACAATCAGCTGACACCCAATATGATTGACCGTGCAAAAATATTAGGTAAACGCTATTTTGATGACAAGGGATTCAAGAATGCCGAGATTAACATTGTGTCGAGAGATGATGCCTCAGCACCCGACAAGGTGATTGTGGATGTCAATGTGGTGAAGAAGAACAAAGTGAAAATCGAGCATATCACTCTGAGTGGCAACAAGGCTTTGACCACCAAGAAAATCAAGGGAACCTTGATAAACAATGGTGTACTGAAGAAAATCCACGAAAAAGGCTCTATGGCAGGCTGGTTCAGAAGTAAGAAATTTGTAGATAGCAAGTACAAGGAGGCCAAGGAGAACCTTATCAACAAATATGCAGAGTTGGGTTATCGTGATGCACTTATCGAAGTAGATAGCGTTTCTCAGACACCTGAAGGAAATGTGAATGTATTCATTCAAGTGAGCGAAGGACAGAAATACTATGTCCGCAACATCGAGTGGGTGGGCAACACGTTGTATCCTACCGATGCCCTGAGCAACCTCTTGCAGATGAAGAAGGGCGATGTATATAACCAGAAGCACATGAACGATCGTCTCTCTGCCGACGAGGATGCCATCGGCAACCTATACTACAACAACGGATATGTATTCTATAATCTTAATCCTGTGGAAGTGAATATCGTGGGTGACTCCGTCGATTTGGAAATGCGCATCACCGAGGGTCCGCAGGCTCATCTGAGCCATGTCCGCATCACAGGTAATGACCGTGTATATGAGAATGTCGTACGTAGGGAATTGCGTAACAAACCTGGCGACCTTTTCTCCAAGGAGGCATTGGAACGTTCTTATCGTGAAATAGCCTCACTCGGACATTTTGACGCAGAAAACATCGACTACAAGATAGAACCTGATGCTGTCAATGGTACCGTGGATTTGGGTTGGGGTCTCACCAGCAAGAGCAACGACCAGGTAGAGTTCTCACTCGGTTATGGACAGACGGGTGTGATCGGAAAGATTGGATTGAAGTTTAGCAACTTCTGTATGGCCAACCTCTTTGACAAAGACGGACTTCGCCGAGGTATCATGCCTCAGGGAAATGGCGAGACCTTCAGCATCAGTGGACAAACCAACGGACGCTACTACCAGGCTTATAGCCTCAGTTACATGAATCCTTGGTTTGGAGGAAAACGTCCCAATACGCTCAACGTGAGTGCATTCTTCTCTCGACAGACAGACGTATCCGACAACTACTACAACAGTGCCTACTACAACAACTACTACAGTTCCTATATGTATGGCTATGGCAACAATGGCATCAGCTACTACGAGAACTACTACGATCCAGACAAGTACGTCCAGTTGTTTGGATTGAGCCTCGGTTGGGGTAAGCGTCTCCGTTGGCCAGATGACTATTTCACCCTCAATGCTGACCTTAGTTACACCTTATATATGCTCAAGGACTGGCAGTATTTCCTCATCCAGAATGGGCATTGCAACAATATCAGCCTGAACATTACACTGGGCCGAAACAGTACTGACAACCAGATTTATCCTCGTCGAGGATCCGAGGTGACTATGAATGTATCTCTCACACCTCCCTATAGTCTTTTCGACAACAAGGACTACAAGAATCTCGCTACCAATTACTACTCCAGCACTTATCAGGAGGAGACACAGGAGAAGTACCGTTGGATTGAATACCACAAGTGGAAGTTCAAGAGCCGCACCTATACTCCTCTGTCGGGCAACAATAAGTGTTTTGTACTCATGACTCGAGTAGAGATGGGTATTTTGGGGCATTACAACAAATACAAGCGTTCTCCCTTCGAGACCTTCTATGTGGGTGGCGACGGAATGAGCGGATACAGTACTACTTACGCGACTGAGACCATCGGATTGCGAGGTTATGACAATGGCTCCCTCACCCCAAGTGGCGCCAGCGGTTATGCCTATGACCGTTTCTCTGTGGAACTGCGCTATCCCTTTATGCTCGGAGGAAGCACCAATATCTACGGACTTGCGTTTGCCGAAGCGGGTAATGCATGGAATCAGATCAAGGACCTCAACCCCTTTGACTTGAAGCGATCTATGGGAGCTGGAGTACGTATCTTCCTTCCTATGGTGGGCTTGCTGGGTATTGACTGGGCATACGGATTCGACAGCGTATTCGGAAGCAAGACATACGCCGGTAGTCATTTCCATTTCATTTTGGGACAAGAGTTTTGATATCACATATATTCAAGGATGAAAACACGACAAGATATGAAAAAATTACTTATGATGCTGACGCTTGCCATCATGGCAATCTCGGCAAAGGCGCAGAAATTCGCCCTGGTGGATATGGATTATATCCTGAAGAACGTGCCTGCCTACGAACGGGCCAACGAGCAACTCAATCAAGTGAGCAAGAAATGGCAGGCTGAAGTAGAGGCTCTCACTACCGAGGCTCAGACGCTATACAAGACGTACCAGTCGGAATCTGTATTCCTGAGCGACGAGCAGAAGACCAAGAGCGAGGAAGCAATTGTAGCAAAAGAAAAGGAAGCAGCCGAACTGAAGAAGAAGTATTTCGGTCCTGAAGGAGAACTCTACAAGAAGAGAGAGAGTCTCATGGCTCCTATTCAAGATGAGATTTACAATGCTGTAAAGGAAATCTCAGATCAGAAAGGCTATTCACTCGTGCTTGATCGTGCCAGTGATGCGGGGATTATCTTCGCCAGCCCCAAGGTGGACATCTCCAACGAGGTTCTCTTAAAACTCGGGTATTCCAATTGATGAAAACAAATATATTAAACCAATAAATTACTAAACAACAAAATGAAAAAGTTTATTATCATGGTGCTTCTCTTGGCACCTCTCAGCGTGAGTGCCCAGAAGTTTGCACATTTCGACAGTTCCACCATCATCCCTAATATGCCCGAATATACTACGGCACAGGACGAATTGAAGAAGATGCAGGAAGGTTTCGAGGCAGACATGAAGTTGATGCAGGACGAACTGCAGAAGAAGAGCGACGAGTATCAGAAGGAACAAGCCAATCTCCTCGACAACGTACGTGCACGTCGTGAGCAGGAACTCCAGGATCTCTATCAGCGTATGCAACAGTCCTACCAGGACAATCAGACAGCCTTACAGAAAGCCCAGCAGGAGAAACTCGGTGCTATTCAGGAGAAGGTAATGGCTGCCGTCAAGAAAGTGGGCGAGTCAGGCAACTATGTCTATATTGTTGATACCAGTACAGGTGCCATTCCTTTTGTCAATTCCCAGCTCAGTACCGATGTTACCAATGACATCAAGAAAGAGTGTGGCGTACAGCAATAGTAATAAAAACGACATATAATAATAAAAATTATCTTATGAAACGTCTCCTCTCCCTGTTGGTTTGTCTTGTACCCCTGTTGTGCAATGCACAGGCCGTACAGTTCGGTTATCTCAGTTTCCAAACCGTGATGCAAGAAATGCCAGAGTATGCGAAAGCGCAGGCCGACCTTGCCGCACTCCGTACTCAGTACGAAGCGGAAGCCCAACGGGGTGAGGAGGAGTTTCAGAAGAAATTCATCGATTTTATGCAGGGGCAGAAGGATTTCCCTACTACCATCCTGCAGAAGCGGCAAGCCGAGTTGCAGAGCCTGATGGACAATGGCGTCAACTTCCGTGTTCAGGCACAGGATCTCCTCCGCAATGCCGAGAAGGATCTTCTTGCTCAGGTAGAGAAGGTGCTTCGCAATGCTATTCTTGCCGTAGGTGTGGAGAACGGCTATGGCATCATTATGAATACCGATGACAACAACTGTCCCTTCATAAACCCTATTGTAGGGGTAGATGTTACAGATCTCGTCCGTGTAAAACTGGGATTGATTCAAGCTCCCACCCTTCCACCTGCTGCAGCTCCTGCACAGTTGCCTTTGCAGACCCAACCAGTTGCTGCTCCTCAGATAGCAACCCCTGTTCAGCAGTTGCAGCAGAATGCCGCACCTACCAATACAACAGAAAATCCTCAGGAACATTAATATTCCTACCCGATATGGGGCCTATAGGCGTTTTCGATTCCGGATACGGGGGACTCACCATCCTGCATCAGATGCGGGAAACCCTTCCTCAGTACGACTATCTCTATTTGGGAGATAATGCGCGAGCTCCGTATGGTACACGCTCTTTCGAAGTCGTGTATCAATATACCCTACAAGCCGTGCGTTGTCTTTTCTCCCACGGATGTTCTCTTGTCATATTAGGTTGCAACACAGCAAGCGCCAAGGCTCTCCGTACCATCCAGCAGCAGAATCTCCCGCAGATGGATTCATCTCTCAGGGTACTTGGCATCATTCGCCCTACAATTGAGTGCATTGGCCAGATAACACGTTCACGTCATGTCGGCATTGTCGCCACACCTGGAACCATCCGAAGTCGAACCTACGACTTAGAGATAGCCAAAGTATGGCCTGACATCCATCTTTCCTCCCAAGCCTGCCCAATGTGGGTCCCTTTGGTGGAGAATCGTCAAGCAAACTCTCCTGGTGCCGACTACTTCATACAGGATAGTTTGATTCGCCTCATGTCTCAGGATTCTCTTATTGATACAGTCATTCTCGGTTGTACCCACTATCCTCTACTCTTTCCCAAGATACGCCAGTTCCTTCCCGCTCATGTTAACATCGTCTCGCAAGGAAAGTATGTAGCACTTAGCTTGCAGGACTATCTGAATCGTCATCCTGAGATGGAGAGTAGGATAACACGCACCTCCACATGCAGATATCTCACTACCGAGCATCCCGACATCTTCTCCGAGAACGCCACCCTTTTCTTAGGTTCCCCCATTCAGGCCGAACATATCGTGTTGTAGTGTGAGTGCACTTATGGGGTAACAAAGAAAGCCCTCCATAGTCTTTCCTGAAAATTCTTGACATACCGTAGCATGCACGATAAGAAGGGATATAGAAGGGATTAGGAAGGGATATAGAACCCTTGTGATGGAGAAAAATTTTACACACCCAGAATTGAACCCATTTCACGAGTATTCTTCCGGCATCATAAATCGAGATACAGAACTCCTTAGGCGGGTCTGTCTCAGAGTTTCCACCATTTCTTTTTCTTGGGCTCGTCATCCTCAATAGGAGCCATGTCCTCGATGACAATCTGTTCGAGGGTCTTCTTCTCCTTGATGATGCGATAGATGGTTCCCCAGTCTGGTAGGCCGCCTACGTTGCGGTCGTCGATGAAGATGTCGGCCTTGGATTTGCGGGAGTAGTATTCGTTGGTTGGATCGACAATTTCCTCAGGATAGTCCTTGTTTACGGCATAGAACTCCAACCCTCGTTCGCGGCACCATGCCACGGCTTCCTCCAGCAACTCTCCTTCGCGGACGGACCATAAGATGACCTTGTGACGATCCTCGATAAGCATCTTGAGGGTTTGTACTGCGAAAGGAATTTCCTCTCCAATCTCGGGATATTTGTGTTTGACGATTGTGCCGTCGAAATCTACTGCTATAGTCATAATTGTGTATTGTTTTCTATTTATTATTCTTCTTCGTCCACCTCTTCGGTGAAAGCATTCAATATCCTATTGAATTTCTTGGGGAAGTTGCATCTATAATAGGCGTTGTCGAACCACATCCAGATGTAGATAATTGCGTCGAAAGCAATCCAAGCGATGGCGATTTTCCAAATCATAATATTCAGTTTCTCCTTTCTTTACTCTCTATACTTAATAAATGTTTCCGTCAAAGTTCGGACAATGGACAGTCTTCCATGCTGTTTCGCAACTGGCGTATCTTGTTCCATTCCTCGCTCTGGTGCTGCCATGCGCGCGACAGATCCTCTGTGCCGTAGCTATCCATCCGTCTTGTCACGTCGCGTACGCCCGTGGAGCTTACATCGAAGGTAGGCAGGTATTCCTCTTTATGTGTGTTAGTCTCTCTGACTGACTTGGCAACAAGATGCATCTTTTCCAACTCATCCAGAAGCATTGTGAGAATTGTCTGTGGGATGCCAGTATCCTTTGATAAACGCTCTGGGGTGGAGGCTTTCATGCCGAGCCTGATCCGACGCCCCATCTGTGCTAACAGTAGGATGCGCAGGGAATCGCGGTAGCGCCGACTCATATTGTGACTTCTGCGCGAGAAGGTATATTCATCAGTACATTGCATGGCATAGCAGAACTGGGCTCCTGCGAGGCAGATGCACCAGGATATCTGAAGCCAAAGCATAAACAACGGGATGGCGGCAAAAGAACCATAGATGGCATTGTAACTGCTCAATACAAATTGGTAGTGGAAATAGACGTACTGCAGGAGCTGGAAGGCTAATCCTGCCACTATCCCAGGTAGGACGGCATTACGCAACTTCACCTTGGTGTTGGGCATCCATACGTATAGCAAGATGAATACAAGCGAGGTGAGTACAAAGGGGGCTCCCTTGAGAATCAGTTCGAGTGTATTGCTGATTACCTGATAATCGGGTAATATGCTGCGGAAGGTCATCAGGAAAATACGAATACCGCTGACTACTACGATGAAGATGGGCAGGAGGAAGAAGATGCTGATATAGTCGAGGCACTTGCGATAGACGTTGCGCGAAGCACTGACATTCCATACCTTATTCAGGGCTACCTCGACATTGGTGGTAAGGCTGATGACGGTATAGAGAAGCACAAGGAGACCTACACCGATGAAGACACCACCGTGCGTGTGGTCGAGGTACGAGTCGGCAAACTGGAATAGGGTGTTGGTAAACTCGGTATGACCTTCCATGGATTCGCGTATGCGCTCCTCGATGAATGTGCCGAAGCCAAAGCCACGTGCGACGGCAAAGACGATGGCGAGCACTGGGACAGCTGCCAGCATACTACTGTAAGTGAGTGCTGAAGCGTTGTTTGATAAATTCTTGTGTGTGAATCCGTCGATGATGATGAGCCCACCCTTGATGATGCGCACCCATCGTCTGCGCGCTGGTGATAGGCGCGTTTCATCGGTGTGCCAGATTTTCTTTATGTTGTGCAACTTCATCATCAATATAAAAAACAAAAACAGTGGGCCTGTAAGCCGGGTTCTGTACCTTGCTCAGGCAAGGTGCCTGCCATTTATCTGCGACCTACGTTGCCGCAGGCCTGGTATGTATCGTTCTACCCTCCAGCTTGGGCGAGCAACCCTCTCTTTGTGTTCGCTGGTTTACATGAACTTTCAACTTCTGGAATGCACAGCACTCATGTCACCATAAGCCTGGTAGGCTCTTACCCTACCTTCTCACCCTTACCGAACAAGTCCGGCGGTTGTTTTCTTCTGCATGATCAGACCCTCGCGAGTCTCTTCCCGTTAAGAAGCAGAATGCTCTGTGTTGCCCGGACTTTCCTCAAACTATCCACCTTGCGGAGACAGCCAGCGGCAAGCCGGTCCACTGTTTTATCTGCAAAGGTACGATTAAGCGAGTGAAATACCAAATTTTTGAGCAGCGAAGCCCAACAAAAGTTTACTTTTAGTTGGGTGAGTCGCGATGAAATTCGACGAAGTCAAATTTATTTGAGCAAATCTGCGCGTGAGTGCCGTTTATTCTGTCTGCCATTCTGTCAGAGGCCGGAAAATATGTCAAAGTAAAGGAATGTGAAAACATGGCAGGTAGTATTTAACGTCCGTTAATGAGCAAACATACAATGTTAATTAATGGAAAATTTACACAAACGCAGTATTTCATTACAATTACTTGCAATATCTTTGCAGTACGAAAAGCAAACGAAAAATTATGAATATTAACATTTAATGCAGATAAGATTATGAAACAAGTAACTAAAACATGGATTGGAATCGCTGCTCTGATTTTCGCCAGCAGCGCAGTTACAGGTACAGTTATCAAGAGCAGTCTGCCTTCCCAGAACACGGATGCGCCAGTTGCAAAGGCTCCTATCTTTGCTTCTTCGGCAGCCCCCGTTGCAGCTGCTCCTAATGGATTGGTAGATTTGACAGCCGCAGCTGAATCCTCGGTGAATGCAGTCGTATATATCAAGGTGGTGCAACATGGCAAGACGGAACGTGTGGTGGAACAAGACCCCTTCAGTTTCTTCTTTGGCTATGGAGGACAAGGTCGTGAGCGTGAGTATAAGAATCCAGATCGCAAGGGCGCGGGCAGTGGCGTGATCATCAGTGATGACGGATACATTGTCACCAACAATCATGTGGTAGGAGATGCCGATGAAATAGAGGTGAAGCTGAATGACAACCGTGAGTTCAAGGGACGCATCATTGGCTGTGACCAGACGACGGACTTGGCATTGATAAAGATAGAAGGCAAAGATCTGCCTACGCTACCAATTGGAAATAGCGACGAACTGAAGTTGGGACAATGGGTGTTGGCAGTGGGCAACCCCTTCAATCTGACAAGTACGGTGACAGCTGGTGTAGTGAGTGCCAAGGCGCGTTCCTTGGGTGCTAATGGCGTAGAGAGTTTTATTCAGACGGATGCGGCTATCAATGCAGGAAACAGTGGCGGCGCCTTGGTGAACGAGCGAGGCGAATTGGTGGGTATCAACGCTATGTTGTACAGCCAGACAGGTAGTTATAGCGGTTATGGATTTGCTATTCCTACGAGCATCATGAACAAAGTGGTAGCAGATCTGAAAGTGTTTGGCACGGTTCAGAGAGCTCTGCTTGGTGTGGCGGGAACAGATGTATCGAACTACATAGATGCAGAGAAGGCCAAGGGTAATGATGTAGATTTAGGCGCTGTACAAGGCGTATATGTAGATAAAGTGTCAGATGCCACAGCTGCTGCTGAAGCAGGTTTGCAGCAAGGTGATGTGATAACGGAGTTCGGCGGTAAGAAAATAGCCAAGATGTCCGAACTGCAAGAGGTTATCTCACAACACAGCCCTGGTGACAAGGTGAACGTAACCTATCTGCGCGACAAGAAGAAACACGAGGTAAAGGTGACTTTGCGCAACTCACAGGGGACAACCAAGGTGATGGAAGAAGTGGATCTCGATCAACTCGGAGTACAGTTGAGACCCCTCACCGACGAAGAGAAGATGTCGCTCAGAGTACGCAGTGGACTTGTCGTGAATGCCATACGCAAGGGAAAGATGATGACGGTAGGCGCAACCAAGGGCACGGTAATCATTCAGGTGAACGACCGATTGATGGAGAACGTGGAAGACTGGGAGAATGCTGTGAGCGAAGCCAACCAAAGCAGCGACCGCACTTTGTGGATCAAGGCCATCACTCCAAGTGGCAGGAAAGTCAGCTATGTGATAGATATGAACGAATAGGAGGACCTTCCTCTTGAATAGTGGATAAAAGTTTCCCCTGAATTTGTGGGTTCAGGGGAAACTTTGTATTTTTGTACGCACAAAATGATGTGCAACGGTATATTATCTTAGAAATAGAAACTCGGATGAAAAGAATCTTGGTAGTACTTGGCTTGATGGTGGGTATTTGCAGTATGTCATTGTATGCTCGGCAGAAGGTGAGTTTGACACGCGTATATATAGTCGGTTTCTCGGCTTCTTTCACAGATTCCCTTGCCTACGTGACGGGAGTTCAGTCATTGGATTCAGCGTACGTGGACGGAAAAACCCATTTTCTGATCAATCGACACATGTACTCAGCCCAGTTACAGCGTTATCTGACGGAGAAAAAAAACAGTGCCAACCCGACTTGTGTGGTGTTTTTCAGTACGAAGAAAAAGCAGATGGACAAGAAGTTGGAAAAACTGACAACTCGTTATCAGAAAAAAAGTGATCTTATCTTGAAAACATTGGATGCCTCGGAATTCCATTTTGCAAACGAGGAGTACATCGCTCCGACACCTGAGGAGGAAGCAGCACAGGAACAGGCACGCAAAGCGGCCAAGAAGGCTCGGAAACACAAGAAGGACAACAATTGATGAAGACAAAGTACTATTGTGTAGGTGATCATAGTTTCTGCGTCCGCTTCATGGATGAGGGCAATGACGAACGTCTGCTGCCTTCTTTTGCACCCTTTGAATTGCCCGAAGCACCCTCGAATCTTGTTTTCACAGTGGTGGTGGATGACTCTTTCCGCTGGAACGAGCGTGGCAGGGAGATAGGACAGTTTGATTGTGGTGGCTGCAATTATGGTACGTACAAGAGTGAAGATGGGAGTTATCAGTTTGACATTTCGGATGTGGATGGTGTGCTCTGCTGCTATGTGCAGTCGAATGCAGATTTCACGAACACGACGGTGGCTTTGTGCGCAGCTACATGGGAGCAACGTAATTTTGCGCTCAATAACACGCTGATGTTGGCATACGCATTTTCCACAGCCAACACCCATACCATGCTCATGCACGCCTCTGTAATCCGTTGCGAGGGAAAGGGGTACTTGATGACGGCACCCAGTGGCACAGGAAAGAGTACGCACACTCGCTTGTGGTACGACAATATTCCAGGATGCGACTTGATGAATGATGACAATCCAGTAGTGCGTGTAATAGGAGATAAAACCATCATCTATGGCAGTCCGTGGAGCGGAAAAACTCCTTGCTACCGCAATATACAGGCTCCAATTGGGGCCATTGTGCGCATACAGCAGCGTCCGAAAAACACAATCCGTCCTATGTCGCCTTTGGAGGGATTTGCAGAACTCCTGTCTGCCATGAGTAGCATGAAATGGGACGAACGAATCTACGACAGTCTATGCGATGGCGTGTCGGAGCTGCTGCGTCTCTGCCCCTTCTTTGAATTGGGATGCCTGCCAAATGCAGATGCGGCTCATTTGTGTCATGATACCGTGGTGAAATGAAACGCGTGAAAAATCTTGTAAAAGGTATTCTCCGCCTTCTCTTCACTCCTTTTCGCAGGCGGTATAGTCGCAGAAACGGAGTGGTTTCTACAGAACCCAAGTGCGAGATTCGCAACGAGGTTTTGTTGGGCCTTGTAAATGAGTCGTTACAGGAGGGTAAAACTGCAATAATCTGGGTGAAAGGTTATAGTATGCGCCCCTTCATAGAATGTGACAGGGATCGTGTGAAACTGGCTCCAGCGACCCATTTGTCAATAGGAGATGCCGTTCTGGCTCAACTTTCCCCGGGACACTATGTATTGCACCGTATCATCTGCATAGAAGGTGATGAGGTAACGCTTCAGGGTGATGGCAATCTGCGTGGTGTGGAACATTGTCGCAGACAGGATGTGTGTGGCACCGTTGTAGAATACATCCGTCCGAATCGGGTGATCACGGCCGATGACAGAAACCTGTGCCGCAATATCCGTCTGTGGCGTAGATTGCGCCCCATCCGCCGCTTCCTCTTGCTAATTTACAAATCATTTATATAAGATACATTATGAGACTAAAGACAGGATTCAAGATGCACAATGTCTGCCAAGAGAACATCTTGGTGGCCTCTGGTGAAAATAACATAGACTTCAGCAAAGTTGTCAATTTCAACGAGACGGCCAACGTGATGTGGGAAGCGGCAGGGAAGGCAGGCGATTTCACAGCTCAGACATTAGCCGATGCGTTGATGAAGGAATATGAGGTGGATGCTGAAACTGCTCTGAAAGACGCCGAGGCAATGATTGAGGAATGGATCAATATTGGACTGGTGGAAGAATGAAGATTGTAGTGTTGGACGGCTATACCCTGAATCCAGGTGACCTGTCGTGGGAAGGCATTGCACGTCTGGGAGAGTTTCAGGTATATGACCGCACTTCGGCAGACGAGGTACTGACACGTTGCCAAGGTGCTGAAATAGTACTGACCAACAAAGTGGTGCTGAATGCTGCCACTTTGGAACAACTGTCACCTACGCTACGCTATGTGGGAGTGCTTGCCACTGGATACAATGTGGTGGATACCGAGGCTGCCCGCCGATGTGGCATCATAGTGACGAACATACCTGCCTACAGCACATCGTCGGTGGCTCAGATGGTGTTTGCACATCTGCTGCATATCACCAACAGAGTAGGACACTACGCACGTCAGATACGCGAGGAAGAGGCTTGGAGTAGGTGCCCTGATTTCTGCTATACTGACACCTCTCTGATGGAATTGAGCGGGCACACCATGGGAATCATAGGAATGGGACGTATCGGAATGGCCGTGGCCCGTATTGCCGACGCTTTCGGCATGAGGGTGGTGACAAGTTCGAGCAAAGATGCCTCAGCCCTGCCTGCGTATGTGGAGAAGGTGAGTATGGAAGAACTGTTCCGGCAAAGTGATGTAGTGACTCTGCATTGTCCACTGACAGATACGACTCATCATCTGATATCGGAAAAGACGCTGAGTTGGATGAAGCCGACTGCCATCCTCATCAATACAGGACGCGGTCCATTGGTGGACGAAGAGGCTGTGGCAGATGCGTTGCGTGAGAATCGGCTGGGAGCCTTTGCTGCTGATGTGTTGTCGGTGGAACCTCCCGCTTCAGATAATCCGCTGCTTTCTGCTCCCCGAGTATGGCTCACTCCTCATATTGCATGGGCTACGCTGGAAGCACGTCAGCGTCTGATGACCATTTGCACGGAGAATATCCAGGCTTACTTGGAAGGAAATCCGAAGAATGTCGTAAATAATTGAAATAGGGATATGAGAAAGATATGTAGTTGCTTGCTCGTATGTCTTTCCTTTGTTGGATTGCCAGGCAAGGCACAACAGCAGATAATCTATGATGAGGACATCCGCACTCTGCAACTGGTGGTAGAGGAAAATCCGTTGCTGCCTCCTGTTCTGCAGATGGGGAAACATCAGCATTTCGAGGTTTCGTGGGATCAGATGAGCCACGAATATCACCGCTACCAGTACCACATTCAGCATTGCAACGCAGATTGGACTCCCTCGGATGGCATCTTCGAGGCGGACTATCTACAGGGTAGCAACGACAGGCCAGTGGAGGACTATACCAAGAGTTTCAACACGCTGCAACTATATACTCATTATTCCGTGCGCTTCCCCAACGAAGATGTCAATTTCCGCATCAGTGGCAATTATCGCATCTTGATTTACGAGGATGGGGAAGACTGGGAGGAAAATCCTGTCTTGGAGGCTTGCTTCATGATTACGGAGACGCAGGCTGCCATCCGAATGTCGGTGAGCAGTAATACGGACGTGGATTTCAACAAGGGCAATCAGCAAGTGACACTTGGGGTAGGGTATGGCGCACTCAGTGTGACGGATCCTGCTCAGGAAATCATGGTGCGAGTGATGCAGAATCGCAGGTGGGACAATAGTGTATGGCGCCCCGAAGCAAATATACGCAATACACAGGGGATAGAATTTACCCACAATCGCCAACTCATCTTCCCTGCTGGTTGTGAGTTTCATAAATTTGAAATTCTCGATATCCGACGCACTGCCATGGGAGTAGAACGTATGGATTGGTTTGATCCATATCACCACGCCACCCTCTTTCCTACGAAGCCTGCTGGCAACTACGATTACGACGAAGACCGCAATGGTACCTACGTACTCCGAAGCAGCGACGATCAGGACGATGCCATTACTGCCGAATACGTGTGGGTTCACTTTATTTTGCAGACACCTCGTTTGCAGGGAGGCGATGTATATGTGAGTGGCAACTGGACCAACGGCGCGTTTGATCCGGAATGCAAGATGGAATATGATGAATTGAACCATCAGTACGAGGTGGCAGTTCTGCTGAAACAAGGTTATTACGACTACCAGTATGTGCAGGAGGATGGTGCCACGTCGCGCACGATGGGTGATTTCTATGAGACGGAGAACGAATACTCCGCATTTGTGTATTATCATCCCCAGGGAGGTCGTGCAGATCGCTTGGTGGGGTATTCCTCGGTGCATACGGGGAATACAAAATAACCTGATTGAGAATGAAACAAAAACCCTTCTGTTGGATTCCTACCCTGTATCTGGGCGAATCGCTTCCTTATGCTGTCGTTATGCTGATGTCGGTCGTCCTGTATCAAGATATGGGACTTACTGATACACAAATTGCGCTCTATACAAGTTGGCTCGGTCTTCCCTGGGTCATCAAACCATTGTGGAGCCCTTTCATCGATAGCTATTTCACCAAACGATGGTGGGTACTTGCCATGCAACTTTTTGTAGGCGCTTCATTAGGAATGGTCGCACTCACACTCCCTACAAACCTTTGGTTGCAGGCATCGCTGGCCTTGTTTATGCTTGTCGCTTTCGGTAGTGCTACACACGATGTGTCGGCAGATGGATTCTACATCCTCGGGTTGGAGAAACGTGATCAGGAACTCTATGTAGGCGTGCGCAACACCTTCTATCGCATTGGCATGGTTGTCGGCCAGGGAGGTTTGGTAATGTTGGCTGGCTTCCTGCAGCAACAGGGAATGGGCATCCCTGGAGCCTGGTCGATAGCCGTATGTGTAGTGGCTATCTGTATGCTCCTTCTTTTTGCCTATCATGCCAAGGCACTACCTGTGGTGGAACAGCCGCGTGTCGTGCAGAATGAGAGAATAACTGCCACCTCGGTCATGAAGGATTTTTCGCGTACCTTTGTCGTCTTGTTCAGAAAGCCTCAAGTGATACAGGCGATGTGCTTCATTCTCCTGTTTCGTCTGCCAGAAGGACTCCTCACCAAGATTGTTCCCCTCTTCCTGAAACGCAGTGTGGAGGAAGGCGGCTTGGGCTTGAGTAATGTGGATTACGGATTTTTGTATGGCACACTTGGCGTAATCGGTTTGTTGGGAGGTGGTTTGTTGGGAGGCTGGCTCGTGTCGCGCTATGGTTTCCGCCGTTGTCTCTGGCCTTTGGTATGTTGTTTTACATTGCCCGATATAGTGTATGTGTATCTGAGTTATACGCAACCAGCCTCGTTGTGGATAACGGGCAGTTGTATTTGTTTCGAACAGATAGGCTATGGCCTCGGATTTGCAGCCTATACGCTATTCCTCGTACAGTTCTCTCGCGGTGAACGTAGCACTTCGGTATTCTCCATTTGCACCGCATTCCAGTTCTTGGGCGGAGCCATGCTTCCTGGCATGGTCTCGGGATGGATGTCAGACAGTATGGGATATAGCCAGTTCTTCCTGGCCATCATGGCATTCTGCCTTGTCACCTTTGTCGTCAGTGCGTTGGTGAAGGAACCTCGTTGATGGTTTTACGGGTGGTTTTCTGTCTCTTTTTTTGCTCAATCCGATAGTTTTCTGTACTTTTGCATTCATTAGATAAAATCAAGGTATGAATCGTATTTCGAAAATGTGTGTTTTGCTCGCATTCCTCACTGGAATGCTTTGTGCGTGTGGTTCGGGTGAAGAAGAAGAGAAACCACAAGAGGAAAACAAGGTTGCCATATTGCTTCCTTCTATTTTTCTGATTCCCAGAATTTCAGAAGATCTCAGATACCTGAGCGAAGCATTGACAGTAAAGAATATATCGCATCAGTCGAGCGTTGCTTCTGGAGCTGAACAACAAGTGGAACAATTGAAGAAGATGCTGAAGGAGGGATGTAAGTACATCATCATCACAGCCATCGATTACAGACTCATCAATGAGTCGCATTTGTTGGAGCAATATCCCGATGTGACCGTGATTTGCCATGACCGCCTGATTCTGGACAATAATAATGTGGATTACTATTCTTCCTGCGATGGGGAAGAGGTGGGCGAAATGCAGGCTGATTATCTGCTTGATTATCTGCCGGCGTATCTTTTGTTATATGAGCAATCTCCTACAATCGAAATGTTAGCAGGTCCCTCCTCTGACGACAATTCATACCGCTTCTACAGGGGGGCATACAATAAACTCAAGCCTTATATAGATAATGGTCAACTCATTGTGAAGAGTGGATTGGTAAATTTCGAGGACGTCGCGATTTCAGATTGGAGTATCAAAGCTGCAACCGATAATTTCAGGGAACGTCTGAAAAAGTATTATCCTGATAGCCAACCTGATTTTATACTCAGCCCCAATGACGAGAGTGCCATAGGCGTGGTGGATGCGCTCGAAGCTCACAATCCTTCCATTGTCGATTATCCTATCATTACAGGACAGGACAACATCTTGCAAATTAGGTCTTATCTGCAGAAAGGCAAAGTGGCTATGACCATCAACAAGAATCTTCAGAATATGGCTGAAAACTCGGTGTCAATTGTGGATGCCTTGATAAAAGGTACGAAGCCAAGTGTGACATCTACCGTCAACAATGGTGCTATTGACGTGCCCTTCATCAAGACCTCTTTGCAGCTTGTAGATAGATATAGTTTGCCAGAGGACAATCAATAACGACCTACTTCTATTTTCTCAGTCTGCACACGTAAGTGGTGATGCTTAGTGGCGGAAGCTCCATCGTGAGTGTTCCGTGGTCCAGATGTGCACTCTTTACCTTTTTCACCAGTTCGTCTTTGGATGTTCTGTAACTTTCCACCTTTTTGACCTGGGGGAGCGAGGCTTCCATCGTGCGCGTCTTCTTTTCTGTATTCAGGGCTACGATTACCAGTTCTTTCCCGTTTGGCGAAATGGCAGCCAACGTCTGTTCCGAGGAACTCTCCACAAAAGTGTAGCCTACAGGAATGAAACGCGTAATCTGCTGGCGTACGTAATAGTTGTGATGACGCTGAAAGTTGTGCCAAGTGTTGTCAGTCAATACCAGCGACCACTGATCGTTGCCTTCCTCTACGTATTGCCAATCCAGCCAAGCGGCAGGTTTCATGTGACGCAGGTCCTCCATCAGACGTTGTGCCATCATCAGGTTGCCGTGCAATCCGTTTCCTCCATTTCCCGTCTCGCTCTGCCAGAAGTGTATGCCTAATTCCGAGGTAAGCCGTTGCAACTCCACCTTTGCATCCTTACTTCCGCTATACGTGTGTGTATTCCATTGGCCGATGAGGGGGAGAACGCCCTCTTTGCGATAGGTGTTCAGACTTTGTATGGAAGTCTCCACATTCGTTTCATCGCTGGCAGAGATAATTGTTTTCAGCCCGCTTGCTTTCAGAATGGGATACAGCACCCTTATGAATCTCGTTTGTTCGGGGGCTCCGAAATGGCATCCCTCCTGACTGCCGTTGGCATACCAATAGTCCGTGACAGGTTCGTTGAAGGGTTCCAGTGTGGTAAACTCCACACCATATTCCTCCTTGTAATGCTTGCATACGTCCACCAGATAGTGAGCGAAGGCTTCGTAGCAATCAGGACGCAGGTTGTCGGCTGTGGCAGGGGTGTTTCCTCCTACGCATCCGCTCTCGGTCATCCACCATGGAGCACTGTTGGAGAATGCTTCGAAGATGGCGTCAGGCCTCTTCTTCTTTATCATCAGCATGATACGTCTCTGTGCTTCGTCGCGTTCCCAATGATAGAGGCCGCCAGGCTCGTCCTGAAAACCTTCCATTTCCGCTCTCAGCCCTTTTCCGCGTCCCATGTGATGGGGCGAACAATGTTGGTTCTGAGGATCATCCCCTCCGCCGATGTTGTATCGGAAAATGTTGTAGTTGAGGCCTTTGGGAGAGACGAGCCAATCGACCAATTCCTCTACCTTTTTATCATCCCAGCGACCACACATATTGGCCCACCAACACAGGCTCACACCCCATCCTTCGTTCGTCTGCCAGCGGCGTGATGTATCTATACGTAAATCTTCGGCTTGCATGGGAGAAAATAGTATCCATGCGAAAAGTAGTAGCATCAATCTCTGTCTCATATTTGCTTCTGTTATGTAATAATGGACAAAGTTAACTATATTTTCTGAATTTTCTGCCTGTAGAAATAAAAAAATGCCATGCAATGTTTCCGTCATTTCCACGGTGAAACCACAGAAATTCCCATGTATGAATAAAATCTTGTAACTACACGGATTTAGTCGTGTAGTTACAAGAAAAAATCCGTGTAGTTACACCAATTTAGTCGTGTAGTTACACGATTTTCGATGGAACTGCAAAAATCTCTCATAACTCCTCGGAAAATCTGTGAGCGTATTTGCGAAAATTTTATATTCTTTCCCTCAATTTTTTCAAAAAACACAGGAATACTGCTTTTTTTGATGTATCTTTGGACTTGTTTTTGAGTAATTATGATGAAAAAGAATTGGAAAAGGTATTTTGCTGGCTTTGCCATTGCAGTGTTAGTATGTGTTGCACTGACGATGAGTTATTACGCGCAGGCGGCTTCGAAAGTGCGCTATCGATTGGTGTGGGAAGAAAATTTCGATAAAAGGACGCTCGATATCCGGCATTGGAATAAGATTGCCCGTGTGTGGCCGGAATGGGGAAAATATATGAGTTCGCTTGATACCTTGTATGAATTTCGGGATGGTTATCTGCGTCTCTATGCTCGCATAAATGATGGTATTGCTCCCCAGGACACTGCGCCTTATCTGACAGGAGGAATCAGTACGCGTCACAGGCAGACTTTCACCTACGGAAAGGTGGAGGTGAGGGCACGCATGAAGGGCGTGAAAGGGTGCTGGCCTGCCATCTGGATACGACCAGATGATTGGAACGGCCGCAGTTATCAGGAGCAGGCCGAGATAGATGTGATGGAATACTATAATACGGATGACATCGTGTGGTGTACGATTCACAATTCCCATACCTTGATTGACAAGAAAACAGAAGATCCCGTCTCGAAGCAATCGGCTCGCATACGACGCGGCAAATACAACGTCTATACGATGGAAATTCTACCCGACAAACTGGTGTGGAGCGTGAATGGGAAACGCAAGTTTACCTATCCTCGTGTGGAGAGTGCGGGATTCAGACAATATCCATTTGGAGAGCCCTGCTACTTGATGATCGATATGCAGGTGGGAAATCCATGGTTGCGCGACATCGACAGAGCATCTTTCCCGGCTTATATGGATATCGACTGGGTGAGGTTCTACGAATGTGAGTGATTCTTATTTCTTGCGATTGACGCGCAGACGTACTGGGCAAGCGTAGCGGGGATCCTCTCTCAGGCGGATGGTCTCGCGTAGAACAGAATCGCTGCCCTTCAATTTGCCGTGGAATACTTTGCGTCCTTCGATACGTACCGTTACGGGACGACTCAGGTCGATGAGCGAGTCACTCAGGTAGAGGTACAGGTGGGAGTAATCGCAACGTGGGATGTCGATGGTATTACCCTGCACGACTGCCTCCACGCGTTTGCTGTGTTCAAGTTCATCTGCAGGAGCCTCAATCCAGTAGAAATAGGGCCGCACCCGTTCTTCCTGCCTCCATACGATTTTCTTGGGGAAGGGGTCTCTGCGATATTTTGCCATCCAATCCAGCGCCACCGTGTCCTTGCGTAGCATCCAGTGCCCCACATCAGGCACGATGTGTGTCTCGTGGATGTAGCCTTGTGTATCTTCGCGTTTCATTGAATCCAACTCAGCCCCACGCTGAGGTGCCAGTATGTTGCGGTCGTAGGCAGTGTCATTTTCCCCCATCCATATCATGAAGGGGAGGTTTCTCAGGTTGACGAGGCTCACTCCTCCAGGATGTCCTGCCATCATAGAGGATGCCGCCCAATGATCGGCCATGCGCGGTGCCATGCGCCATACTCCATCACCTCCTGCTGAATATCCGAGCAGATAGACTTTGTCGGGATTGACATCGTAGAACGCCACCATCGCCCGAATAAGTAGTTCGTATAGTTCATCAATGGGGTCTTGGCACCACATATTCCAGGCATTCCAGGGAGCTCGTGGTGTCACATACACTCCTTCTTTGGGTGCGTAGAGTTTTTTCTGATTTTCCCATTGCCCGTCATTTACATCGGCAGGCACGCCACCTCCTCCGTGTAATGAAATCCATAGCGAGCGTCCATCGGCAGGCTTGTTTCCATAGACGTGCCACCACAGACGCATCGTGTCGCCACGATGGAATACCATGTCATCATGGATCATGTATTCCATGGCAGTTCTCACAGAATCTCTCCATTCTGTCTGTACACGTTGTTGTGCGGTCTGAGCTTTGATGAGGTGGGGAGAGAAGAAGATGAGACCCCATATGAGGAGATATTTCATGGGACGTTTCATAACTTAAACTTTCGAAGGTGAATTTGGAGACATTTCTCTCAGTTTGCTTGTCGTAAAATAGGGGAGTAAAGAACTTGCTGGTGTGAAAGTGAGTTCTCCAAAGAAGATTTTAGAGGGAGTATCGTATAAATCCACCCTGACAAAAGGAAATTCCTGCGATAGTTGTTCTGCAATATTAATCATTTCTTTCAAATGATAAGGGGTGGGTGGAAGAACTTTGTTGTACTGAGATTGTAGGCCATCGCTGATGACATTCCATTTTGTATCAAACAGGGCAAGATCGAAGGAGTGTTTTTCCAAATTACGGTTGCTACAGGTGAGAATACAATTCACATGACCATTTATACAATGGAACTTGAAATCGACTGGTAGTGAACCTGGATTGCCCGATGGTATGATCTCTTCGGCATAGACCATTGGGCGGATATGTGCGTAATGTGGTTCACGGATTGAGAATCTACGATGAAGCAATGATTCCATCTGACAGGTCGCCTTTTTCTTGTCTAATGTGCCGCTGTCATGACAAATGATATGGCCGCCGCATCCGTGGTTTGTTTTTAATGCATAGGAAATTGGTAGGGATTCAAAATCAATGTCGGAAGCTTTTTCCCATACCCCATAAAGTACTGGTAGATGTTCGCCTAACCCCTTACGGGTAATATAATCACGTACACGGATCTTATCAACAAATTCTGCATATTTCGAGAATTCAGGCTTTAGCATTTGGGACAAGAGCCATTCAGATAAATCCGTAGGATTCTCGAACGAAGGCAAACGGCGACGGATGGCAGCATATCGTACCGTATAGTAGAAAGAGGGGGATATGGCATAAAGCCGGTCTGCACAGTTACACAAGAATTTCATTTTCAAAAGTCCTTTACTATAGTTCGTTCAATTAGATTGGAAAAAAATTCTTCGGTTAGGACATGACATGCATCATATTTCATCGCTTCCTGCCTACAGGCTTGACGCAAATCTGCCGTATCCATTTGAATGATTCTTTCCATGGCTTTTTGGAGTTCATTAGCATCTTGAGGGGAATACAATAGTCCAGTGCGGCCTTCTTTTATGAGTTCCTCGTTCATATTCCAGCGTGAAGCCAATACAGGCAAACCTGCTATGTAAGCATCCAGAATAACACCAGGGAAGCCTTCGCCATCCCATGAAGTGGGGAACAACATGGCATCATAACTTGCCAATTTCTCATAGTTGCAAGATTCGTCGAGATTGAGGAATCCGTCATATTTACATTTCGGATTCTGTTGAATGCGTGAAAAGAATTGTTTGGAGTAGGATGGATCAATAGGACCAAAAAATGTCACATCGAAATCGCGATGACTTGTATTCTTCATCTTTTCCACAGCCTCGAAGATGAGTTCACAACCTTTCTGAGGCATGATACGCGAGAGGAATACAAAATGGAAGGTATCCTGAGATTCATGCTTAGGTAAGAAGGGGATAATTGGGATTTCTTTTACATTGGGTACCGTGATAGCCTGAGTGAGTCCTAATCGGGATAAATCCGATCTCATACCATTGCCTTCGACGAGTATAAGGGGTATTTCTCGATATGGATTGATAGGTAAAATTCCTCGGTTGAGCATACTTGGGAATTTTCCACCTATGACCCAGTATAGTATTCGCTTGATGCCAATGAAGTGCATAATTCTTAATATTTTGCATGCGCTAAAACTATTGGCGGAGACAAAAAACACCTCTTTTCTATTTCGTGTCAATGCCCAGAAAATGCGCAACAATAGCAGAGGAGAACTCAACCAATACTCTGTATCGAAGACTTTTAGATGAGGCATGAAACTATGCAATCTCCTCAGGAGAATGTAATTCTTCATCGAAGCTCCATTTGTGGGGTGCTTTCCTCCCCCCGAGGGACCTATGAAAAATACCTTTCTTTGAATCATATCTATATCTTCTCGGCCTTATCAATGGCCTGTCGGATGGCATTCAAGTATCCGTGTCCATATTTTTGGTCAGGCTCGACATAATTGCCTTCACCCCACTCGTTCCATGATTTCAGGAATGCAATCTGATGTTGAGGCTCTTTGTGCTTCAGAAGAGAGAAAGCTTGCTCCATCGTCTTTTCAAATGCTTCTGGTGTACTGCCAGTGAGCAAGTTGGTACGAGAACCAGAGCGTGGTGAACGGTCCCATTGTGGGAAAAGCGATGGATATACATTATCCCAAGCATCCTCTTCCACATAATAGT
Source organism: Prevotellaceae bacterium UBA1743 (assembly GCA_002314945.1). GTDB lineage: Bacteria > Bacteroidota > Bacteroidia > Bacteroidales > Bacteroidaceae > Physcousia. The sequence goes on along the minus strand of DCHV01000050.1, from coordinate 13,912 downwards.
GTTTCATCAAACGAGTATAGTCGGTATGATTAGAGGTGGGAAGAAAGGAATTCTTGCAAATGTGGTACCATATCAAACTTAGTTTCCCATGACATGCTGATTGAGCACGGCTCAAGCCTGTAGAACTCACTGCATCAAACCCCATATCAAGGGTTTCTTGGTATAAATTGCCAGCCTGATGAATATCCCATAATGAAAATTTACCATCACTGGTGCGGCCTATGGCATTGTTTGTATATCCGACGAAATGAATTCCTGTCAACCCGTTTTCTCTTGCCATTTTCTGCCAAAGGTCGATGAATGCTCTTACATCGGGGATTCCTTTCGGATTCCAAATAGCGAATAGTGGTTTTCCATCCACTCGTATGTAGCGCTCATCGCGGAAAGCGGGTAGAAGATGTTGGAAATGGCGCACGTGGTCTTCCATACTGTATTCCATCTTCATAATCATGGAGTCGCGTCGCAAACTGGAACCTTTCTTCCATGTCTTGTTTGTCCAGTCATGGTTGGCCCAGCAGAGACAGAACGGCAGTGTGGGTTTGCCGCTTGCCAATACCTCGTCGAAGGGGCGTTGGAGCAATTGTTTTCCATTGCCAAACCAATAGTGATAGTAGCAGAAACCTTCTATTCCAGCCTCGCGTGCCAATTGTGCCTGTTGTTCGCGTACTTCGGGCAGACGCAGATCATAGAACCCTAAATCAGCAGGGATACGCGGTTGATAGTGCCCCCGAAAGAGGGGACGTGCCTTCACTACATTTGTCCATTCTGTGAATCCGGGACCCCACCATTCGTCATTCTCGGGTATGGGATGATATTGTGGCAAATAGTATGCAATTATTCTGGGCTTCATTCTTTTCGCTTATTATATATATTTAACGAAAAATAGGGGTTTTTATTGCATTATTAGGGGATTTGTTGGTATCTTTGTCGATAGAAATATGATAAACCCTCAGATGAATCGTTTAGCAAATTGTGTTTCTTGCCTGATGGCTGCAATCTCGCTGCTTCTCGTATCCTGCGAAGATACGTTGCCAGTGGTGGAGGAGGACCCTGTCGTTCCCTATTTTCGCAACAATCCGTTGCCTGTGAATTGCGATTCCCTGCGTGTGTTGGCTATTGGAAACAGTTACAGCATAGATGGTACGGCTTACGTAGGGGAATTGATGTCGGCTACCGGCATGGAACCGCGCCGCTACGGAGTATATGTGGCGCAGAGAGGAAGCTCTTCCTTGGAAAATTGGCGCAACATTCTGCTTTCCAATGACTCAATATGGTTGCATCGGGCTGCTGGAAATATCAGTCTGAGGAAATATCGTTCCACAATGAGAGAACTCCTCTCCCAATCGTGGGACATCGTGGTGTTGCAGCAGTTCAGCAAGTTGGCACCCTATTACGACTCGTACAATCCCTGCCTGAGGGAATTGGTGGATTCTGTTCGCAGTCTTTGCACCAATCCCCGTGTCACCATCGCTTGGCAACTTACACACACCTACGATCGGAATAGCACGTTGAACGATTCTTTGGCAGGGGACAACCGTTGGCTGCATATTGTCGAGGCTACTCGGCAGATGGTGAAGGAGGACGGCATAGATGTGGTCATCCCTACTGGCACGGCTCTGCAAATCGCACGCGGCACCTCGCTGCAGACGCCATACGATCTGACGCGGGATCATACGCACTTGTGTTATGGAGTGGGTCGTTACATTGCGGCTTGCACATGGGTGGAGACGTTGTTCAAACCTACATTTGGGATTTCTGTAGAGGGTAATACGGCCACGCATCTGCTTACAGATGCAGAGTTACGGGACAATGCTCAGTCCTTCATTTCCGATTCTTCCGTACCTGTGACGGAAGCAAATCGCGATTCCTGTCAATGGTGTGCTTTGGAGGCATGCCGCCATCCCTATTCCTTACGCTGATCTCTCCTGTCACGAATTACACGGATGGGATTTCCTGCAGCTACGGAATAGTCAGGCACATTTTTGCACACAACGCTTCCTGCTCCAATCACACAATGATTGCCAATCGTATGACCTGGCAACATGAGACATTGTCGCCCCATCCAAACATCATCTCCGATGCATGTGGGTGTAGTAATGCGAAAAACTCCTTGTGCGCCAATAGGAATATCCAATCGATCGAAACGGTGTGTCTGGTTGCCAAGGATATGGCAATGGGGGCCAAACATGACATGATTGCCTATTTTGATGTTGCTTGGATAGTGACAATGAATCCCCATACAACTATGATTACCCAACTCCATCTCGGCTCCATTGCCGAAACTGGCTCCATGTTCGATGTTGATGGGATGACCACATTTCAGAAATAGATGCTTTGCACAAATGTTGCGCAAACAACCTGATATATGCCCGATGATGGGTATATAGGTGGCTGGCAGATGACGTGCGAAACCATAGTAGATGGCCAACCAAAAGTATCGGGATATGTTTCGTTTCATGTTTGTCATTCTATGAGCATTTTCGTAAGTGTGTGTAGGTCTGCCTCCTGCCTTTCTCGAATTTGTTGGTGACGGGCTAACGAACGTGCTGAATACAGCTTCCTGTTGTTTTTGTCGAGAGCGCAAAGTGTGCGGAAGATGTCACTCTCGTAGAAGGGAGAGAAATAGAGAGGGGCATCGCCCAGAATTTCTGGCATGGAAGTGACATTGGACGACAATACGGGGACACCATATCCCATTGCTTCTACTGGGGGATAGCCGAAACCTTCGAACACGCTTGGGAAAAGCAGGGCGTATGCATTTTTCATTACGTGTGCGAGGTCGCTTTCGCTGAGGTAGGGAAGGGTGATGTGTTGTGGGAAATGGCTTTTCTGATACCCTATTGTAACTAAATATTTTCCTTCTCCCTGAGGCGTGTTGGCATACTGTTGGAAGGCATGAATTGCTTTTTCAGGATTTTTAGTGTATCGATTGGCATTTAGCAATAGGAAGTACTCCTTCTTTTCTCGAAGTATTTCCCGTAGTATGCCGTTGTCTATCTCGTCGTGAGAGGAGGAAATTCGTGGAGGGGAATATAGTACGCAGATGCGATTGGAGGGTATCTGGAAATGGTATTCCAACGTCATGCGCGTGTATTCGGAAACGGTGATGATTTGGCACGATGTGTTTTTCCGATACAGATTCATGATGTTTTTCATGCGGCTGACTCCTTTCTCCCCCGTGATGGTACATTTCAGTTCGCGTGCCATGTGACGCAGGAACTGGTATGGATGAGACAGTTTCAGGTAGGCAGGAATATAGGAGGTGGCAAACTCCTCATCGACAAGGTCGTGCACCACGCATAGTACGGGACACGGAATGTTTTCTACGTCAAAAGAACCTCCCCAATATTGTGCTGCTCCGATGAAGACCTTGTCAAACTTCCTTTTCTGAAAGACAGAATGCAGGGTGTCTCCCTTCAGATCAATCACTTCTACGCCCAGATTGCGCAGGTGCTCGGGTGTCAGATCGGAATAAACTGTTTTCCCCCTCACGCTGTCTATCAGTCCTACGACATGCACATCGACTTTCTCTGTGCGGATTGCTTCCAGCAAAGCATACAGGACGCGCCTTACATATTCACCCGCACCTCCTACAAAGGCTTGTGCTGTGAAAAGGTCGAATAGTATCGTCTTCATAGTTCGCAGAATTTATCCAGGTCGATTCCGTCTTCGAGTGTGAATACGCCATCGGAATGAAGTTCAGTCTGTTCCCTCACCATTTGCTCGTTGCGGAAATTGTAGATTCTCCGTTTTCCCTTTCCGATAACACGGGCGGGGTTTCCTCCTAAGATGGAATAGGGCTCAATCTGTGATGTATAATCGCGGCACAGGAGGGCGCAGGGCGAAGCCACAATGGTATAGGCAGGCGTGATAGTTCCCTTCTTTACGTAGGTGTGGCTCCCGAACCAGTTGAAATCTCCGATTTTGATGGGGCGGTGATTGCGCTTCACTTGGCGTGTCTCTACATCGATGAGGAAATGTGAATCCGTATCGATAAACTCCGACGAATAGCCGACGGATACATTGCGTCCCATCTCCAGGGTATCTGTGATGTCAAATACCGTATTGTGGCTGATGATGTCGTTGCCGTGGAATGTCATTGTTCCTTGGTTGGTAATCTTGCAACCGTGGTGAAACCATGTCCTTCCCTCGATGCGTATCACTCCCCGATTGTCGAGAATCGTGTAGGGGAGGGCTGTGTTGTCGTGGTGCATCCCGATACGAAGCATTCCTCTGCGAATGGGGGCAGTCAGTTCGATGCGCCCTTTGTTCAGAATCTTCACTCTGCCATACAGATAGGCTGGGAATTGCAATCCCTTGCGCAGGCCGAATACGCGGAGGTTGAAGATAAACGTGTAGTACAGGTTGGGTAGGTTATACATGTTTCCTTGAGATTTTGGAGTTGAGCCACTGACGTTCTTCCCGAGTGAGTGAACACAGATATATGATAGGTGCTCCCACGGCTATCGTGACAACCTCGTTCACGACGAAACGAAGTGGAAACGCGGGGATGTTCCTCATCAACAGGGATGTGGAAAGTAGTACGGCAAATGGGAGAATGCTACGCCCTATTACGTCCTGGAAATAGGCTCGGAGGTCCAAACCAGCTGTCTTCTGCAGGAAAGGCAGACGAATGATGCCGATGACGATCGTCACGCTGATGTAGGCCCACATCGTAGAGATTGGTTGACATCCCATTTGCAGGGCTATCCAAGCCGTGGGAATCACCATCAATCGGATCGTACTTGTCAATAGTGAGTAGTTGCGTATGCGTCCTATGGCTTGGTTGGCCGAGGTAAGGCCGATTGTCAATTGGTCGAGAATGAGGTCGGCCAGGACAAAGCGGCAGAAGATGGTGGCATAGGCAGGTGCTTCTCCCAACCAAAATCCCAATACTTCGGGCATCTCTACAATCACGGGGATGAGTAGCGAAGCAAGTACTAAGAACGAGTACTTGCTCTCTTTCGTAGCAAACAACAGCATCCTTTTCCTGTCTCCGCTTCCCTCGGCTTTCATCAGCTGGGGATTCATGGAATTGAGTATGGAAAGCGCAATGAAACTGACTGCGTTGGACATCTGCAGGGCGATGCCGTATGCTGCATTGAACAGGGTACCGAGAAAATGGTTGATGACAATGGCGATGCCTTGGGTGCGGACCACAGTGGAGCCTACAGAATAGACATTCCAAACGGCGAACCCTGTCAATTTCTTCATCTTCTCCTTGTCGTATTCCTTCCACCGAGGGAAATGAAACTCCTCATATTTCGCCTTGGCATAGAGCGAGTATGCGAGCAGGTTGAAGACAGACACGGATAGCATCATCACGGCATATACGCGCAGAGAGTCGAAGGCGAGATAGGGAATGAGCAATGCACCCCCCAATTTGAGTAGGGCATCCACTACTTCCACCACCGATACATAGATGATGTTTTCTCGTGCGATGAACAAGGCTCGGACAGGAGCAGTGACGAACGATAATAGCACCATCAGCAATACCATGAAATAGACAAAGACGGCCGCCGACATCCTGTCGGTGGGGATTGTGAGAATTCCCATCATTAGGGGTTCCAAGGCAGTCATTGCCAGGATGAGGCAGAGTGCGATGACTGCATGAAGCAGAAAGGCATTGGCAAAGATGCTTCTGATCAACTCCTTGTCGTTGGCACCATGAGCATGGGAGAGGAAACGCTGGGTGCATCCAGCCAACGACAATGTGATGAATCCCAACATGAACACGGCACTTCCCACGACTGAGTAGATGCCATAATCGGAGTGCCCCAATGCAGACAGGATGCAGCGTGTGGTGTATAGCATGAGAAGCATATACACCCCAGAACGCACGTACTGTACGATGGTATTTACGATGATGCGTTTAGCAGGTTCCATGTGCAGGGGTTATCTCTGATTCTTTTTTCTTCGGTCGTACCCTGCTGAAGGCAAAGATGTACAGAGGAACAAAGAAATAATACTTGATAGGTATGCCGTGTGCGATGAAGGAGGCGAAGGTAATCAGCAGTACACACCATATTGCTCGCGGATTGTCACTTGTATGCAGATAGCAGCCCAAGAACAGAATAAGGAAGAGCACACTGATTCCTCCATAACAATACAGGAAAACCCGGAAACCGGAATTACCGAATCCGTAGCGTTGGAAATCTTCCAGTCCCTTGCCTGTCATCCACTCCCCTTGGCGTATCATTTTCTCGTATTCCTTGGTGAAAACGTCGGTGGTGCGGTTGTCACCTTCTATCTCTCCATCGGAGTTCAGGGCAAGGCGTTGCACAATCAGTGTGTTCACGAGGTTGTCTCCCTTGTTGTAGAAGATAGAACCTATTACTATGAATGCAAAGATGACGCACAAGGCAATGATTTTTCCGATGATAGCCTTCCCTTTCATCCAGGTGGAAGAAAACAACATGAGTACCATACATATATAGGCGGCCAGAGAAAACGTCATAGCGATAGTAAGAAACAATATCTTGCAACGCCAGGTATTCCATTTGCCTATCTGACAATACAGTAGCGTGACACATGCCATTCCTAAGTGTGCCGGCTCTATGAATACGGAATGGAAGCGGGGAATGAGTTCCATGTAGAATCGATCATCCACCATGAAGAAATAGTAGTTTTCGTAGGAATAGTCCATACCTTCGGGGGCAACATGGAAATGGGGTAGTGGAACTCCTATCAGATAAGCGAGATAGAACGGGATGGAGATGGCCATGAGTGAAGCCATGCAGGTAGATAGGAAATCCCCCAATCGTTGCAACTCATCATGGTTGAGACGGAACAGGGAGTAGTACACTACTGTGCTGAAAAAGACCATGAACACCCCATTGATGTTCTTTCCGCTTGCCAGGGTCATCACCAAAATCAGCAGAGCACAACTTACCGTGGGATAAAGCCAGTCTTTTCGGTCAAACAAGGGGCGTTTCAGATTGCGCGACCAGAGAAGGCTTATCACGATGGGGACGAATGCAAACAGAGTGTAGTATCTGTATATTCTCCATAGGAACCAGGGATCCAGCGAACCGTAGATGACCAGCAACATGCCGAGGTAGAAGAGCCATCGTGCTATCTCGTGTTTCTCGATCAGCATCAGATGCGACAGATTGAAACCATGTATGAGGAACAATCTGTCGATGGAGGCTTTGCGCAGGATGAACGGATTCCTCATGCACCCTTATCCTTTCTGAGATTCACCTCCCAGGAACTGGGCGATGATCTCTTTCTTGAAGATGTGGAAGCAGGTGGCGAAGAAACTCAGGAACATCATGGCAGCCACGAAGATCATACGTTTCGGCGAATTGGGTTTGACAGGTACTGTGGCTCCCTTCAGCACGGTGAAGGCAGGAGTCTGCTCCTGTACCTTGGCCTTGGCTGCCTGATATTGCGTCTGCATGGCATTGTAGGTTGCCATTTTGGCCTGCAAATCGTTCTCCAAGTCATCGCGTTCCGAGATGAAACTCTGTAAAATAATGTTCTGGTGTGCGTCGCAATAGGCACTGTAGCGTGCCTGTGAAGCGCGATATTCCACCTCGGCACTATCCATCAATTGCTTGTAGTAGGCTTCGTCTATACGTGCTTTGCTGGTGCGGTAGGAGGTGATGAAGGATTGCAGTCGTACACTGGCCGAATCTGCCAAAGTGGCGCATACCAATGCATCCTGAGCCTTGGTGATGATAGTGATGACGTTGGTCTTCACATCTACATCGCATGTGACGGATTTTCGTACCTTCTCCACGAGCATGTTTTCCAGACGAGACAGTTGGCGCGGATTGAGTCGTTTTCCTTCTTGCAGGGGCTGAGGCTTCCCTTCTATCAGATGATTGATTTGCTGCTTGCACCAGTTGAAGGGGTAGGCGTAGGGATTCCTCTTCTGATGCTTTGTCATGTAGGTGAAATAGTCGGTATCGACAGTGCCGTCCGCTGTCTTCACCTTTATGTTGAGCAGATCCACCAGAAATTCGTTGGTGCCCATCAAATCGGGATATAGTTCGGGGTAGAAGGCATCGGTTGTCTCCATGTTACCCAGGTCGAAACCGAAGGAACTGGCTATGCCGGCCAAGGCTCCTCCCGTGCTCTGCCCTCCCATTTCGGGTGCCAGCATCATATCGGTGAAATAGTAGCGTGGTTGGGGTAGGATATAGGCACACGAAAGTACAAAAGTGATTCCCCATACGCTGAAGAACAGTTTCTTGCGGGCATAGAGCTTGCGGAAGACGATTCTCAGGTCGATTACTTCCTCCTCGTCGTATTTCTTCTTCTCTTCCATGTTAGTTACGGATTATGCTCATCAATGCCACGATCACACTTGCCAGGGAGGCTCCACCGCTTGCCATGGCCATGATCTCTGATGTCGTCATACGCTTGCCCTGCATCTTGGTGGGCACGACTATCTCGCATCCCGGCTCGATATCTTTGCTGGAAGTACGGCTGATTTTCTCCACCGAGCCATTCATGTAGATAGCATACACGCCACCTTTGCGGGCACGGTTGCCATATCCTCCTGCACGTTTGATGTAGTATTTCAGACTTTCGCCCTTCTTGTAGTTCAGGCTGATTGGATAGGACACTTCGCCACTCACCTTCACCGTATTGCTGAACTGCGGAATCACGAGCTGGTCTCCCTCTCGCAGCACGATGTCATCTTCTCCTCCAGGGGTAGCCAATGCCTTGTCCAGGTTGACGGCTACGGGATAGGTGGAACCTAAATCCAGTTTCAACTGCAGTAGAGAGTCAGCTTGTGCGATATTGTAGTCCTTCTCTCCGTTCTGCATCACCTCCTCGTACATCTGTATCTGGGCAGCACGGAGTGAGCTCTCTCGCTGCAGTCGTTCATCGGGTGTCATCACGCGGTTCAGACGGGCTCCCTTGGTATAACCCAAGGAAGTGACGCCACCTGCAGCTTTTACCAGGTCACTCAGTCGGTAACTCTTGTTCGTCATCGAATAAGATCCCTCGAAGTTGACGCATCCCGTCACCGTCACATTCATCTGCTCGCTGTAGGCGGGACTCTTGCGTACCACCACCTGATCATAGGGCTGCAACCGGAAACCATTCTCATTGATCCTGAATCCGTCTTCGATGGGGAAACTGAAGGCCTTGGCCATTTCTCCTGTGTTCTCGGTAGAGTTGGGGTCGTTGATACGGCGGAATACATCCACCTTGGCCATCGAGGCAGCCTCTGTCAGTCCTCCTGCTTGCAGAATCAGGTCTTCCACCGTGGTATTGTCGGCATATTGGTAAGTACCGGGGTATAGCACTTCTCCTTCTATCTTCAGGGTCTGCTCACCCTTCATGTCTATGGTGCTGGGGATATAGAGTACATCACCTTTCTTCAGTGGCATATCCGTGGCGGTTCCGTTCAGAATGCCTTCCACATCTACGGAAACCATCTGTAGCGTCAGGTCCTCCTTTTGGCGATGCATTACGGCACGGTTCTTGAAGGCATCTTCTCTCAATCCTTCCGCAGCCTCCAGCAATCCGCGTACCGTCTGTATGTCACCTCCCAACTGGAATTGTCCCGCATGTTTCACGGCACCCCTCACTTCCACCATATTGCTGAATCGTGCCATCACACTATCTACAAAGAGCGAGTCACCGTCCATCAGCGTGAAACTTCCCATCTGGAACTCATCCACCGTGTGCATACTGTATTCCTCGGCACCCGCCTTGCGTGTCACGCGCACATTCTTCACGTAGGCATCGCCCGCGAATCCGCCCGAGTATTTCAGCAACTGTTTTACCGTCTCGTTGCTCTTCATTTCATAGAACATGGGGCGCTTCACTTTTCCGCGCAGGTTGACGAGGCATTCGTAGGGTCCCACCACAATGATGTCCTCGTCCTGCAGACGGACATCGCCCGTGGAGTTACCGTTCAGGATATAGTCATATACGTCGATTGAAGTCAACTCCTTGCCACCTCGGAATACCTTGATGTCGCGCAGCGTACCGATCTCGCTGATGCCACCTGCTGCATACAGGGCATTGAAGGCACTGCTCAGGCTACTCATCGTGTAGGTGCCAGGCATATTCACTTCGCCCATCACCTGTACCTGAATGCTACGCGTGTCACCTATCGACAGACTGAAATTGCAGTCCGAGTAATACTGTCCCAATGTGTTCTTCACCGTGGCAGAGGCTTGTTGAACAGTCAATCCAGACAATTTCAGAGGTCCCACTCCGTCTATCACCACCACACCATCGGGAGAGATAGTACCTTCGAAAGTATCTTGGCTGGCACCCCACACATCGATTATCACGTTGTCGCCAGGTCCCAGTCGATAGTTGGCAGGAGTAGCCATGTTCTGGTTTGGCTCGAAAGTCAGGTTCTGGTTGTTGAAGATATTGCGGCCGAAGACCTGACTCTCGTCCTTGAAATAGTTCTGGTAGTAAATCAGAGAGTCGATGTCCAGGAATCCGATCTCCTCGTTCATCCCCTCCATCTTCTCATCCTTCGGCAGGAAACGCTGCTCCTTGTCCTCGCGTTGCGAACGGATCATGAAACCCTTTTCCTTCTGCAGGTTGTCCAATGCCTTTTCCTTGTTGGTGCGCAGACGGCTCTTCGTCTTGTCCGTCTCCGCGCCGCCAGTCAGATCGACAGCCCCCAACTGACTCTTTTCCGCTTCGTATTTCTTGCGAAGGCTACGCAGTTGGTCCGTCGTTACGCCTTTTTGCAGCAACTTCGTCACTATTGTCTGTTGGTCAGTACCTTTCGCTTGCTCTTTCTGTACGAACTTCATGATTTGTTCGTCCGACATAGATTGGGCAAAAGCACAAAAGGCACCCATCAAGAGTGCCATTGTCAAAAACGCTCGGCGTATTGAGTTAGAATTTCTTTCCATAAAGCATGTAACGCGCGGTGGTGAATATGATTTTTATGTCCATCCAGAGGGAACGTTTCTCCAGATAATCCAAGTCCATCTGCAGGCGGATAAGCATTTTCTCCATGGTGTTGGTGTATCCGTTGTATATCGTAGCAAGCGAAGTTACGCCAGGACGCATCAGGTAGATGTATTCGTAATCAGGGTTCTCCTGCATTATCTTGTCGATGAAAAACTGTCGCTCGGGGCGTGGACCTACAAAAGACATATCGCCACAGAGCACATTCAGCAGCTGAGGGAGTTCATCCAGATGATGCTCTCTGAGGAGGCGTCCCACAGGAGTCAGTCGTTCATCCTCCTTGCATGCCAACTTGGGTTCTCCATCCTCTTCGCTGTCCATGCGCATCGTTCTAAACTTCAGAATACTGAAAGGACGGCCGTGGTATCCGATTCGTTCCTGACGAAAAAGGACAGGCCCATCCTTCTGTCGGGAGAGCATTATGTAGATTATCAAAAACACGGGAGAGAGCAGAATCAACCCAATCAAAGAAGCAGTGAAATCGAAAATCCGTTTCACGAAGCGTTCTCCCCTGCTCATCCCATCTGTTATTACCATTTCCAAGGCTATTTCTTGTATCATTTACAGTCCGTATTTGGTCATATATTCGTGTTGATTTTCATAAATATAAACTCAAATACCGGATTTTTATTGCAAAGTAATCATATTTTTTTGTTAGTAACAAAGAAAATGGCTATTTCCAACCAATATCAGAGTATCAAAGCAAAAAAGAGGATAATTGTTTGCCTATATCCATAATAATACTTATTTTCCCCGGCTGATGGATGATTCCGTGTCCGTGTCGGTGGATTTCAAAACTGGGAAAAACATAAACAGCCTTATAGCACATCCGCATCAGGGGATGAAATTCTCTCTGATGTGGATATCATTGTTCCTTTCAGTATTTCTCCATATAGACCCATGTCAGTCCATGCCCAACTTCTTCACTCTTGTACGATTTGAAACCTTGACGCAGATAGAATTCGTAGGTGGATAATATCTGTTTACAAGTACAGAACCATGCCCGGTTATGTGGAATCCGAGCCTGTATTTCGTAGAAGAGCTGCTTCCCTAAGCCTTGTTGCCGATAGTCGGGATCTACCATCAAGCGTCCTATATAAAGCGATTCGTCTGTTACGTTGCCCCGCATAGAACCGATGATATGTCCATCAGAATTCTGTATCTTGAGTGTGGTGAAACAGAAAGGAAAGGTCCTGGTAATAACGGAAGAAGTCTCGGGAATAGCGTCCCAAATAACGAACTGGGCAGCACGTGTTGTCTCTGTTGGGTTTATTTCGTGTTTTATGAATTATCCCTTTTCGATATGGTACTTCTCCCTTAACTGATTCTGTCCCTCTTCCGTTAACGACTGGAAGTAGGCTTTCCATCCTGGACAGAAACCAATGTGCCAACGCCAGAAGCGACCGAGTAACGACTTTGGATTCTTGTCATATTTTTGCCTCAATGAGCAATGAGAGCAAGGTGTATCTTTCTTTTCCATTATCTTCTTTTCAACAATACGAGTTCTGCATCCGAACCATCTTTGCCGTATTCGCTGACGAGGATGAACTTCTCGTCGCAGGCAATGCCGTAGCAATGGCCGTCCGATTTCTGAATCTGGTTGCCCCAATAGGTGGCATTGTCGTCAAAGAACTGCACCTCATTGCCGTTGATGGTGTAAGGCTGATTGATGAACGAACCTTGGAGGACGTAGAGATTGTCGATATGTAACTCTGGTATTTTGAGAGCATTAACCTCCTCAATGAGCACTTTCTTCATGGGATGATCAGCATGAGGCAGATGCTGGTCGTCACCACTCCAACGCTTTAGTGTCGGATAGAACTGACGCAACACGTCCTTGTACTCACAGCAGGTGAGGTTCTGTCCCGTGTTCTTGTTGTACTCCTCCACGAACATCGAGCAGTATTCCACCATCTGCTCCATGGTGAAGTCGCCCGTGAACGCACCATCCTTATAGCAGTAGATGCAATAATCCTCACTCTTTGTGCCATCCTCATTTGTGCCAAGCATCTCGTCAGATAGTGGCATACCACAACTCTGACAGAATTTGATATCTTTCTCCATCTTTCTATTTATTCTTTGTTCTGTCACAACAAGAAATCTCTGATATAATAAGGCAAAGATATCAATAAAATCTGAGAAACTTACGCCACTCGGTGGAATTTTTCCCATAATGAAGCAATTTGACTCCATATTCTCGCTCGTTCCTGTCAAGTGGATAAAGACATCAGGACAGATAGAAAGTGAGTTTCGACACAAGGGAACATTGAGTCTGTCCCCCGATGACCTCTCGTAGAGATACCGATATAAGTCCAATTCACCTCCAATTCAGGTCCAATTCAAGTCCAATTAAAACAAGGAAAAATTGGAGATGAATTGGAGGTAGATTGGAATGGATATAATGTTATACCGATGTTATTTCGGAGTGTAGTCCCCTAGAAAAAGTTGAATGGATTTTAACCAAACCCGACAATATGTTGAGTGACTGAAAACAGTGGAATTACCATTGATTTCGACACGACTGTAACGGACAGAGAAATACCCCTTGAAAATCAGTAGATTTTTTTCTCGGGGCGTTACAAGCGTTACGCGTTACAAGCGTTACAGAGGGTTTTGTAAAAATGAAATCCACGGACATGGATCCTCCGTGTTTGGGGGGGACTTAGAGGGGGTTTTTATTTAAGAAAAAATATACAAATAAAATTTCTTAATATACAATATATACATATAAGGTATTTATGCTGGGGTCGTGGCCGTGGACATGGATTGTAAAAGTGTAAACATGGTCTGTAACGCCTGTAACGCGTAACGCTTGTAACGCTTGTCAGGCAAAATCGTCTCGGAAACCAAAAATTTTGTCCTTGAAAAAAAAATATTTGTGCCTCGAAAAAAAAATATTTTCTCCTCGGAAAATTTATTTTTTGACCTACGGTCGATTATTGTCACGACTCGGCCAAATGAAAGTAAACTTTCTTTGGCTCTCGCTGTGTATATTCTAACTTAAAAA
>DCHV01000040.1:5302-9346 GCA_002314945.1 Prevotellaceae bacterium UBA1743 | reverse complement strand
AACTTATTCTTTCACCGTTACTAAACAAACCTATAAGGGTAATTTTCACCTGTCAGCAACCATTGACGGCATAGAGCGTAAGTTTGTCATCGCAAAGAATAAGGAGGAATATCCATTCATTGAGAATACAGGTGTGTTAAACATCTCGACAGATTACCTCATGATGCTCGTAAAAAAACACCTACTGCCCTGAGCCTTGTCGAAGGGGTTTTTGTTTTTATCAAAGGACAAGCCCATTTAGTCATTATGGTCAACCGACGCCAAACTGAACGCAATGAAGCTTGCTTCAATTGCTGAGGTGCGAAGGAGGAAGCCATCGTGATATGGTCACGATGGTCATTTGTCATTTGTCATTAAGCAATAAGAGTCACGAGGGACCTGTCCCTATGATTCTGTCAGACATTTAACAAATACCGTCGCTGTCGCTCAAAAACCCCTTGTCAATCTGTCTGAATTGTAACTTCGGTTTTATGAACGATGGCTGAACACACGTTTTTACAGGTGATTCCTATGACAGCTATGGAACAAGGGGACACGAGGGATAGGCCTTTGATCCTTTATTAATCTTTCAGACATGCTAACGGAATAACCTTTACTCCATCTGGGCGAGTGTAGGCCATGGAGCCCCCTGTCATAACAATGAGAAGATCTGGCTCTCGCAGAGGGACTTGCTTTTCATTGTCATTATATTCTTGAATGAGCCTTTTGAGTTGCAATAGATGTGCGGCACCATCATTGATTTCGCGACTGCCAAGTTTACACTCAATAAGTGCGTATCGACCATCAGCAAGATGTAGAACAAGATCGGATTCAAGTCCGTATCTATCACGATAGTATGATATGTGGCTGTCAAAGTCTGCGGTATAAGCACGCAGATCTCTGATGCACATCTGTTCAAAGATAAAGCCGAAAGTCTTTAGTTGTGTTTCTAACGATTCTACACTTTGTCCTAGAGCAGCAACGGCAATCGAAGGGTCTATAAAACATCGTTTTGGTGTACTTCTGATAGCAGTCTTACTACGAATAGCAGGGCACCACGCATCAATATCCTGTATGACGAATAGTTTCTCAAGGGTAGCCACGTAGTCATCAAAAGTATCCATTGATAGTGAAATGTCCCCCGATGCCGTTATGTCAGCAAGTATACTTGTCTTCTTGGCCAACGTACTGATGTTCCGTGCATACGACTTAAGGAGTTGTTTGGCTATCTTGGGATTTCTCTGTCGGGAGTCAACTGCAGATATATCGTTGTCGCATACACTGTTGACATAGTCTTTTGCAATCATCATGCATGCTTTTTCCTTCATTTGAAGTGTTACTGGCCAACCGCCACGACAAGCCACATGAATCAATTCTGGAATATCAAGCTTGCTTGTCGCTCCGTCAATGTCATAAGAGGCATTATCAAACAATTCACGGACAGACACATTACCCGAAGAATCCTTCGACTCCCAAAGGCTCATAGGATACATCTTCATTCGCGTTATACGTCCAGTACCGGTATGGCGAATCTTTGTCTTGTCAACAGTGTTACTACCAGTCAATATATATTGCCCTGGAAGTCCACCTGTATTATCTACTGCCAATCTAACTGCATCCCATATTTTGGGAGCATCCTGCCACTCATCAATAAGACGAGGCTTCTCTCCTTTCAATAAAAGAGAAGGCATAGTAGATGCTGTCTCAAGGTACTCATCGGCTTTGTCCGGATCCTGCATCTTGACGACACTCTTCGCTTGTTGCATGGCAGTAGTTGTTTTACCAGTCCATTTGGGCCCTTCTATCAGTATGGCTCCAAAAGCTTCCAGCCTATCTTTTAGCAACTGATCTGCAATTCTCGGTAAGTATTCCATATCCCTTATTTCGCAATTTGGGTGCAATGTTAGTGCTTTTTCTTGAAAAGAACAAACTATTCGGTGTTTTTGTGCCACATTATCCTTTATTTTTGTGACTATTTGTCCGGTATTATTGTGAAACGAGCAACATTCTCCTAAAGGAAAGGGAGATTGGATTCGCGAGTCCCAGTGGTGTCATTTGACGGCCTATGGATATGGCATTTTTAGCGACCATCGGGAGTTATTTTGATCGATAAACACACACACTTTCCCCAGTTACCCGGATTTTCCACAGGAAAAGACCGTAAGGAAGGAACCAATGGACGTATTTTGATCAAAAAAGTCCAAGCACGTCTCACCCCCCTTCTCTTCAGGAGAGAGCTGGGGAGAGCCCCCCATTCATGAAAATATCCCCGAGCAGTTGGCATATTGAAATCTTCTTCGTAGCTTTGTGGTCGAAATAAGGGTCACTGAGGATTTGTCCCTATTATTCAATCGGGAAAGAAACGACTGAAATAAGCAAACTGAGTATGAAAAAGATACAGAGCGACGAAAGTCAGAATACAGAATACAAGGAGTCGTGGAACGACAAATACCTACAGTGGATTTGTGGGTTTGCCAACGCACAAGGTGGAAAGATATACCTTGGTGTGGATGATGACCATGTGGTTGTAGGCGTTGAGGACTCAAAGCGTCTGATGGAAGACATCCCAAACAAGATTGTCACTCATCTGGGTATTGTTTGCGACGTGAACCTGTTGACGGCAGAGAGGCTTGACTACATAGAGATAATGGTAGAGCCAAGCAGCGTACCTATCAATTATCGCGGTCACTACCACTACCGCAGCGGTAGCACCAAGCAGGAACTTGTGGGTGTTGCCTTACAGGAGTTCATACTGAAGAAGATGGGAAAGCAATGGGATGACATTAACCACCCAACGGCTACCTTGGATTGTATTGATGAGAAGGCTATCAGTTATTTCATCAAGAAAGGTGTAAAGGCAAAGCGGATCACGGAAGATTCGTTAGGTGATACACCCAAGGATGTGCTGGAGAATCTGCATCTTCTTTCAGAGGATGGACATCTTAAGAATGCCGCCATCTTGTTGTTCGGCAAGAACCCTCAGAGGTACTTCACCGGCGTGCAGTTCAAGATAGGACGCTTTGGACGTGACGAAGCCGACTTGATATTCCAGGACGAAGTGGAGGGAAATATACTGCAGATGGGTGATAGGGTCGTAGAACTGCTCAGAAGCAAGTACCTGAAGACTCCAATCAGATACGAGGGTATGCAACGACAGGAACCGTTGGAGATACCCGAGGATGCCCTCCGCGAAATATTGTACAATAGCATTATTCACAAGCTATATACGGGTGCTCCAATACAGATGCATGTATATGACGATGTGATAGAGATATGGAATGATGGTGGATTGCCAGTAGGATATACTATAGAAATGCTATGGCAGAAACACCACTCCAAACCCCGCAATATGAATATAGCCTCGGTATTCAACAAGGCTGGCTTCATTGAGGCATGGGGGCGCGGTTACAAAAAGATACGCGAGGGCTTTGAGTCAGAGGGCATGGAACGCCCCGTGCTTGAAGAGACTTGCGGTGGAGTACAGGTGACTATAAAAAGGCCTGATGTCGGTAGTTTTGGCGGTAATAATGGCGGCAATGTGGCGGTAATCCAACTAACTGAAAGACAGCGTAGAATATGCCATTTTATAGCATCCAAATCAGATATTACCGCCAAGCAAATGTCGGTAATGTTAGAAATACCGACACGCACCCTTGAACGCGAACTTGCATCACTACAGAAAAGGGGTATAATCCGCCATGAAGGTAAAGCAAGAACAGGACATTGGGTGCTACTTGTTAATATATAAATCTCATCATCGATACTCCAGACAATTGGAATATCTCAACGATAAGCAAGCATTACACACCAACAAAGAGGTTGGATGATAATTTCGACGCACCTTCTCGAAAGGTTGGGTAAAAGGTTGGGCAAAAATAGCTGAATGCGTGCATTCATGGATTTCGGTGCGTCCAAAGCAGCCAGGGATTTTCCACCGGAAAAGACCGTAAGAAAGGAACCAATGGACGTATTTTGATCAAAAAAGTCCAAGTGCGTCTCACCCCCGTTCCTTTAGGAGAGGCTGGGAAGAGGCTTTCCCTCCCCCCCATTCATGAAAATACCCCC
>DCHV01000040.1:2752-5237 GCA_002314945.1 Prevotellaceae bacterium UBA1743 | reverse complement strand
AGTGGATATTGAACGAATTAGGTGGCAGAAAACAGACAAATCCCTGCTCAACTGAAGGCTGAGTTTGTGGAAAATATACAAGATATGATGAAAGAATTCAATATAGCCTACCTTGAAAGCTACAAGGAAGACAATCGCATAGAGGCAAAGACAGCAAAGTCTGATTTGCCTCACAGTATTTGGGAAACGTATAGTTCGTTTTGCAATACTGACGGTGGTGTTATATTGCTTGGAGTGGTCGAGAATGCTGACCACACGCTGAAGGTTACAGGTGTTGAGGATGCTCACAAGCTTCAGGCTGATTTCTGGAACTTGGTGAACAACCGCCAGAAGATAAGCCTCAATGTGCTCACCAACAAGATGGTTACTGAACACGAAATTGAAGGAAAGACCATCGTGATGATCCGTATTCCAAAGGTTGATCGCAAGCAACGTCCTGTCTATGTAGGTCTTAATCCTATGGAAGGCACCTACCGAAGAGATTTCGAGGGCGATCATTTCTGTACAAAGGATGAGGTGGCAGCCATGTATCGTGATTCCTCCGACAAAAGCCTTGACCTCAAGGTGATGAAGGCCATGGACTTCTCTGTATTTGATATGGACACAGTACATCGCTATCGCAACCGATTCCTCCAGTTCCATCCTGTGCATGTCTGGAATGACGACGACGATGAAGTCTTCCTCCGTCGCATTGGTGCCGTTGCCGTTTGCGATGAGGATATGCAGTTCCACCCCACGGCTGCCGGCTTGCTGATGTTCGGTCGTGAGTACGACATCGTGAGGGAGTTCCCCGATTATTTTCTCGACTATCAGGAGAGGTTCACTCTGGACACCCGTTGGACACACCGCATGGTCTCCACTTCTGGCGAATGGAGTGGCAACCTCTATGATTTCTTCTTCCGCGTATATCCTCGCATTACTTCCGACATGCCCGTACCCTTTGTGGCTAACGGCAAGGACCGAATAGACGACACTGAATTGCATCTTGCCTTGCGCGAGGTGCTCCTGAATATTTGTGCCCATGCCGACCACTACGGCCGACAAGGTATAGTCATCATCAAGTCACCTACAGAAATAACCTTCTCCAATCCTGGAGATATCCGTATCGGATTGAAGACTGCATTGATAGGAGGTGTTTCCGATCCACGCAATGTCACCATCATGAAGATGTTTGCACTTGTGGATATTGGTGAACGAGCAGGAAGTGGCATTCCTGACTTTATGCACACATGGCAGACTTACGTGGAGTTCAATCCAACATACACGATTACCCACAATCCGGAAAGAACCAAGTTGACTATTCCATATACACTTGCTGCATTGCAGAAAGCTGGTGAGAAACTTGCGAAAAAGGCTCTGGGTACTACCCAGACAACTACCCAGAGCAAGGTTTGCACTACCCAGACAACTACCCAGAGCAAGGCTGGTACTACCCAGAGTCTTACGGAAATGCAAAGCACCATTTTGAACATTCTCAGGAAAGAACCGACATTAGGCAGAAAAGATATTGCGCGGAAAATCGAAGGTATCACAGAGGATGGTGTAAAGTATCACCTACAGAAACTCCAAAAACTCGGTATTCTACGTCGTGTAGGAGGAAATTACGGAGGACGTTGGATTGTGATAGATGAATGAGAGACAAGTACAAGAAATTTCAAGATATGAAGGCTCACTCATCTATCAGGTAACGATAAAAAATATTAACACTAGCCATGTAGTTATCAAAGGCTAAGCCCATTTGGTCATTATAGTCATTATGGTCATTTGTCATTAAGCAATAAGGGTCACGAGGGACAGGTCCCTATGATTCATTTATCGATCAAAATGATTTTCGCTTTCTTCTCTTTTGGATCCTCTTCGAGTATCCGCAGCTGTGCGCACCCCTTTTCCTTGAAAGTATAGGCCTTTCAGATAAAAGGACTGCACCCATCTGCCGAAGAAATCAAAAATAAAAAAATAAGCTACGCATACAAAATTGGCTTGCGCCATAAAAAATAGCCTCTCCCCGGCCCTCTCCTAAAGGAAAGGGAGATTGGATCCGCTAGTTCTAGTGGTGTCATTTGATACCCTATGGATATGGCATTTTTTAGCGACCATCGGGAGCTATTTTGAAGCGTTAGCCATTTTGTTGGCTTTGAGGTCTTTTGGTTGATGGATGTTTCCGATTTTTCCGGAAGAGCAAGCTCTTACTAAGAAAAATGGAAATGTCCAACGACCGAGGATGCGAAGCAGACTCTATGAAAAAGACTCAAAGACATATTTTGATCGATAAACACACACTTTTTCCAGTTACCCGGATTTTCCACAGGAAAAGACCGTAAGAAAGGAACCAATGGACGTATTTTGATCAAAAAAGTCCAAGCACGTCTCACCCCCTTTCCTTTAGGAGAGGGCTGGGGAGAGCCCCCCCCATTCATGAAAATACCCCCGAGCAGTTGGCATGTTGAAATCTTCTTCGTAACTTTGTGGTCGGAATAGTGGATAT
>DCHV01000040.1:0-2723 GCA_002314945.1 Prevotellaceae bacterium UBA1743 | reverse complement strand
TGGAAGAAAAGCAGACGGAAGAGATATACGAATACGAACTAATAGACATCATCTTCGAACAGACGTATGATATGTCCGAAGAGGAGTTGGTATGGTCTGTTCATGAGGATGAGCCCAATCCTACGGCAGAAAACCAGAAGTCCTTGATAGTATTCGATGAGGATGGTGTTCCCATAGGTGATACGCCAGAGGAAACCGATTTGCGAAGAGCCATCATGCATGAGCATATTCAGAAATGGAGGGCTGAGCATACAGAATCGCCCTACATGTATAATGAGGCACTCAAAGAAAACGTAAAGATAAACCAGGTTTTTCTTCTTGAATCTATGGCACATGCTTGCATAAAGTATCGGTCAACCAAGGCTGTCCTCAAAATGGAAGAGGTAATCAGGAGGGCAACGCCCATAGGAGATGCTCGCAAAAAAGAGGGCACAAACAATCAAACCCCATTCCAGCACATGGTAGTTCTCATTTACCGTTCAAGAGATTTGGGCAATGTAAAGATGACCGTAGGTGTTAGGATCAGGACTCACGAGAAGGTGATGTATAGCATTACTGCCCCTGAACCAGGAAAAGCTTTTATTGACGACAAACTACGGATGGATAAAGGTCCCAAGAAACGAAAAAAGCATCGCAAATGAATGCAATGCTTTGTTTTTGCCCCGCGCAAATCGCCTGTTTACAACTTAAATGTGGTGCTTCACGTGGCAGGGACTTCGCACTAACTGAATTACACCAGACTTTGTATTGCGTCTAGATTAATTTCCAAATCCTGCGGCAAAGATAGACATAAAGATTATATAACACAAGAAATGTTAATCAGAATTTAACTTATAACCTATAATTAAAAGATATTAACATATTTTTTGCCTAAAACCATTATGGCACAACGAGTTTTCTTCCAAAGCGTCCACGACTTGATGCCACAGATATATGCCTACAGCGAACCACGATTTCCTGATCAGCTGAAGATAGGCTTAGAGAGCTGGGGAGAGGCTATTCAGGGCTCCTCTATCGCCTCCGGATTAAGAATGAAATCAAACAGGCCCATAATCTCGATACCCTCCTCATTCGTCCATCCACCATGATTATCTCCGACGACTATCACCTTACGGAAATGATCCGGAATCTTAGTCAGCGAACGTTGCTCCTGTAAGGTTTTCTCGCGAGTAGGAAGGGCATAAGCCGACTGGATATACACACGTCGAGGAGCCCTATTCACTACAAAATCCACCTCCAGAATCTTCCTCACGCGCTTGCCTTCCACCTGTTCCCAAGTCTCCACCATACCCACATCCACCGAATTTCCTCGCAATACCAACTCGTTATAGATTGCATTCTCCATCAGATGCGTCTCCTCCTCCTGACGGAACCCCAGCACCACATTACGTATGCCCATATCCTCAAAGAAATACTTTGTCTCCGTACCAATATATTTTCGCCCCTTCACATCATAGCGCAACGCCTCAGAAATCACAAACGCATCCATCAGATGCCCAATATAAGCCTTGATTGTATCCTGCGTCATCGCAGTACCGCTTGAGCAGAAAGTATCAGCAATACGCTTGGGGTTCGTACTTGCACCAATGCCCGAAGCCAGCACCCTCACCAGCGTCTTCATACCGGTCTCATTTCTCAGATGGTTACGCTCCATCACATCCCTCAAATAGGTCGTCTCAAATATCGTATGCAGAAAAGCCTTCTTCTCCTCTTCACTCCTCATCAGCACCACCTGAGGCAATCCCCCATAACGGCAATACTCCCTGAATGCCTCCTGCTTCTCGCCACCACGATACTCGTAGAACTCAGAAAACGATAGCGGATGAATCTTGATCTCCCATCCACGACCTCTGAATTCCGTCACCACGTCCTTCGACAGAAACTTAGCATTCGACCCCGTCACATACACATCCACATTCTGCACCTTCAGGAACGAATTCAGCACATCCTCAAACTCAGGTACCAACTGCACCTCATCCAGCAGCACATAGTAATGGCCATCAGCCGAAAGTCTGTCATAGATATACTGCAGCAACGCATCCGGATCCCTCAGCTTCTTGTTCAGCCGATTCTCCAGATCCACCTCAATGATATGCGACACATCCACGCCATTCTCCAGCAGATAATTCCGAAACAGATGAAACAGCAGGAACGACTTACCGCACCTGCGCACCCCAGTTATGATTTTAATCATCCCATTACCCTTAGCACGAACGAGACCATCCAGGTATTTCTGACGTAAAAACATACACTTATTCGATTTATTTGTGATTTTCACATATTTCTCTGCGCAAAGTTACTGATATTATTCCTGATTCGCCTTTTTTTACAAACCAAATACAGAAAAAAATAACATTTTTTATGCCTTTAGGCAATTTTGAAAGCGTAGCTCATTTTGACTCCGTCTTATTTTTGATCGAGGGGTCACGAGGCGGGTCACGAGGGACAGGTCCCTATGATTCAGCTAAAGGCTGAAATGACAGACGGCCGCATAGTCCTTGTTGACGCAGATTGACGCGGTTCTCTTTGTAAGGTTATACACAACAGACCATTGGGTATTGCTGGTCACTTCAGTTGGGTTGAGGTCGGTGTGGACAGCCTTCAAGAGTTCCATGCATTCAGATTCTGTCATTACCCTGTTCTTAGACTCAAGGGTGGCGTGAATAATATCATACCGATCATGACCGACTCCGATGTCCTGCCAACCCTCAGTAAGGTAAAAA
>DCHV01000004.1 GCA_002314945.1 Prevotellaceae bacterium UBA1743 | reverse complement strand
AAAAAAATATTTTCTCCTCGGAAAATTTATTTTTTGACCGTGAAGGAGAATAAGCAATAAAAAAGCGACGCAAGATGTCGTGAAGTAAGCATCTTGCGTCGCTATATCGTAATTCTTTATGGCTTATGGTTTGCCTGCTCCGTAATAGATGTTGTAGCCTTCTCCGCCACCCAGAAGATTGACGAGTTCGACAAGCAACTCCATGAAGTCACCTCTGTGTGATTTCTCTTTTATGACATTGAAGTCATACTTGTCGCGGAAACCAGCGGCCTTTCCCTCCTGAGTATAGTAGAGGGTGGAGGAACCGTACGAAAACATCAGGTCCATTTCCTCTGTACTATGCTCGATCGAGTCGGTCATATCTATATAGAAGGATACGGGCACTATATGATAGGTCTCGTCGCGTATTACGGTGGTAGAGCACTTCATATAGGTGTCTTTCGCCTTGGCATCGGAATAGGGGGTCAGTGCCGACCATTCGTTTTCTGCCATGATGTAGTCCTCCGAGCGATTGTCGAAATACCACATATCGAAATATTTCTTGGATGTGGGGCAACCTATGCAGTCGAATACGCTGGATATCATTGCTGCCATCTTATCGGAAAAATAGTTGTTTCCTCGGGTGGCTGTCTCGCTGGCCTCTTCGCCTCGGCTAATTTGTTTTATTAAATTCAGGAGGGGATAGGAGTCTATCATGAGGTTGTACCATACGATGGCTTTTTGAACAGTCTCGTAAGCGGGTTGGCAGATGTTCAATTCCTGGGCTGTCTGGGTAAGTGTAATGATACCCTTGGAATCCTCTGTGAGGTTTTCTGCCACGCGTCTGCCTATCTCGCAGAGAGCTTCCTGATCCTGGGCTGTGAGTGAATCTTTGGTTAGATCCACGTCGATGTATTCTGGATACAAGACTTTCGGCTGATTGTCGTCATCCGACGAACAAGACAGCAAAGAGAAAATGCCAACAAACAAAAGGGCAATCAGATAAAATTTTTTCATTTTCTTTATAAACGATAATTAAATAATGTTCGTGATACTACAGTTTGTTCCAATAGATACGCTTGAAGAAAGGACCCACCTTGCCGCGTACCTCCAATGTCTTCTCGTCCTTGAAACGAATTTCAGTCTGGAAGAACTTGCCTGTATTGGGGTCGTAGATATGTCCGTCCTTCCATACGCCTTCGCCTGCATACACCACCTTGTCGATGATGACCATCTCGCTCAGGGGGGTGTTGCGCTTTGCTTTGTCGGGATTCTTCACATCCTTCTTCTCGTTGCCATCGCTCGACCAGAATACCTGCCCACGGTAGCCGTTCTCGTATTTGAAGAATTTCACCTTCGACTGCTTTCCGTCGTAGTCGATATAGTAGTTGCCAAGTAATTTGTCGGCATCCTGGGCCATTACGTTGAGGCCTGCAACGAGGCACATCAACAGTGCGAAAAATGTACGTTTCATTTTTTCCTTGTTTGTATTTTGCCACAAAAGTAATCAGATTATCCGATTTGTACGTCGTTTTGTGGAAAAGAAATTGTAAATTTGCGCACAAAATTATAGATTTTTATGAAAAAGAGAAATAATCTGAGGCGCATGACGCTTACTTTTGCCTTGTCCTGTCTTGCCATGTCGAGCATACAGGCTCAGAAATTACGTACTGAGGATTTGCATATCAGGGACCCATTCGTCCTTGTCGATCAAAAGCAAGGTGTATATTATATGTATAGGAGTGCAAGTACGCAAGCCTCTCCTGGTGTCCCTGCACGGGGTGGGGTAGAGGTGTTCAAGAGTACCCAGTTGAAGGAGTGGGAAGGCCCTATCAAAGTGCTTTCGCTTCCCGACGGCAACTGGGCTACGGGGGGCATCTGGGCTCCTGAGGTACATCGCTACAAGAATAAGTATTATCTTTTTGCCACCGTCAACACTCCACTGGAGTGGAAGCGAGACAAGAAGTATCGCGGAACGCAGATTTTCTGGTCGAAATCACCTGAAGGCCCGTTCAAGCCATTCGGCAGATTCCCCTATACGCCTCTCGAACAGATGGCCTTGGATGGCACTTTGTGGGTGGAGGACGGCCAACCCTACATGGTGTATTGCCATGAATGGGTGCAGGTGGACGATGGGGAGATGATGGTACGCAGGCTCAAGAAGGATCTCTCGGCTCCCGTAGGCGAACCTGTACGCCTGTTCTGTGCCTCGGCCGCTCCCTGGGTGACTTTCGAGGGGATGGCTGTGACAGATGGCCCCTTCCTCTACAAGACAAAGACGGGCAAACTGCTCATGCTATGGTCCAGCTTCAAGGAAGGAAGATATGCCATCGGCATCTCTGAGTCGGTGACGGGTAGTGTATTCGGCCCATGGAAACACCAGCCAGAGCCTTTGTTCAGCCAGGATGGTGGTCATGGCATGTTGTTCCGCGACTTGGAGGGACATCTGATGCTTACTATCCATGCACCCAATTCGGTAAACGAAAGGGCTCATTTCTATGAGTTGGAAGATACAGGCGACACGCTCGTGATGAAAGAATGACACGACGATGAATTGCAAGACGCTCTCTCCCGATCGCGACCCAATGGGCCGAGCCATCCTGGATTTCCAACAGACAGGCAAGGCGGGCCGTCTGCGTGTCCTCTCCACGATGTTCGACGAGGATGAGATGCCTGTCGAACATCTGTTTCGCGACCTGTCCGACATGCCAGTACAGGAGCAGAAGGCACTCTCGTTGGCCAATGGCAGGATATTGGACATCGGAGCGGGTGCAGGTTGTCACTCGCTGGCTCTGCAAGCGATGGGCAAGGAGGTGAAAGCCATCGACATCTCGCCGCTCAGTTGCGAGGCGATGAGGCTGCGCGGGGTGAGGGACGTGGAGTGCGTGAATGTGTTCGACCCATCTCTGCCAGACGGTTACGACACTATCCTGCTGATGATGAATGGAGCTGGAATGGCAGGCAAGGTGGCTCGCACCCCGGTCCTTCTGAGAAGGCTGAAACAGTTGCTGAGCGAAGGAGGACAGATACTGATGGATTCCAGCGACCTGAAATACATCTACGAGGACGAAGATGGGAATTTCGAGATAGATCCGGATGAGGACTATTACGGGGAGGTGGATTTCCAGATGATATACAAGGAAGTGAAAGGCGATTCGTTCGACTGGCTATACCTGGATTACCCCTTGCTGAGTACGCTTGCCGAGTCGTGCGGCTTGAACTGCGAACGTATAGTCGAGGGTAATCACTACGACTATCTGGCACGGCTTACGAAGAAATAGGACGGGGGAAAGGGATTTTGCAAATAGATCACAATTAAGATCAATATGAAAAAGATTTCCGTTACGATGCAAATAATGATAGCGTTGCTGCTATCGGTAGTAGTTGGCTATTTCATGCAGGATTATGCTACGATAGCCGACGAATACATCAAGCCATTTGGCACGATTTTCCTGAATCTGCTGAAATTTATCGTCGCACCCCTTGTCATGCTTTCCATCATTGCGGGTATCCTGTCGATGGAAGATATCAAGAAAGTAGGAAGCATAGGTATCAAGTCCCTGATTTACTTCACGCTTACCACCATCTTTGCGGTCAGCCTCGGTTTGCTGGTTTCTACCTGGATGCGCCCGATATTTCCTATCATCAGTCTCAATGGAACAGAGGCGCCCGAAGTCCCAGAAATAACGATGATGGATCAGCTGCTTGCTGTCTTCCCGAGAAATATCATCGAACCTTATTCCATGACATTGATGATTCAGATTATTGTCATTGCCTTGTTCTTTGGCTTTGCCATTGTTCACGTGGGCGAGAAGGGAAAGCCCGCACGCGAGCTGTTCCTTAGCCTCAATGAGGTGGTGACAAAGATACTCGGATATATTATGTCTATGGCACCTGTGGGCGTGTTCTGTATGCTTACTCCCGTGGTTGCCACTAACGGGCCGAAGGTTCTCGGCTCGTACACAGTACTAATCGGTGTGGCCTATTTGTGCTTCTTGATCCATGCCTTGATGGTCTATGTTCCCTGTGTATGGATATTGGGAAAAAAGAACCCAATCGAATTCTTTAGCAAGATGGCTCCAGCTATGTTGTTTGCCTTCTCCAGCGACTCCAGTTTAGCTACTCTTCCCTATACTATCCAGAGTACGGAAAAACTTGGCGTAAAGAAAGAACTTGGCAGTCTGATCCTGTCTCTGGGAGCTACTATCAATATGGATGGTGTTGCTATCTATCTCGGAGTTACCAGTGTATTCATGGCCAACTGTTGTGGTATCGATTTGACGATGGCGCAATACGTTGCCATTGCCACCTCTGCAACAATTGCCTCAATCGGAACGCCTGGCATTCCTGGGGGGTCCTTGGCTTTGATGGCAATGGTCTTCGCCTCTGCGGGCATTCCTATCGAGTGTGTAGCCATAGCTGCCGGCGTGGATCGTATCGTGGATATGGGACGAACCACGATGTCCATTACAGGTGATGCCAGTTGTGCTGTGGTGATACAGAATCTCACCTCCCCAAAAGGCGAAGCATAGGATTGATAGCAAGTATTGATGCAGCTACACTCAATACAACAAGGGCGGTATAAATAAGGAGGGGATTCCCCAACTGATAGATTTCCTTGTGTGCGATATAATCAATGAAGAAATAATGGCACAGCCACATATTGGTGGAATGAACGCCAAAGAACATCAAAAACTTCTTCACCCATAGATTCAATCTCATAGTAGCGAAAAGCGGAATTATCAGGAGTACAAAGGGGGTATGCAACAGAGCAGAAGCGCCAAGCTGAAGTTTCAGAATGCAAAGTGCCAAGATTGCAATTATGGCAATGCCATTCTTTCGGGCAAAGCCAAACTTGCTGATGATATCGTGTTTTGCATAGAGAGCGCCACACATGAACATCAGTGCAAGATATACTGTGTTGACGATTGCTTTGCATACTCCGGGAATGAATGCCGTATCGTCGGGGATATAATCTTTCAGCAGATATGCCACGATGTGCAAAACGAGCAGAATGATGCCACTTACCACCTCGGCTGTCACAGATGCACCAGACAACCAACGAAAGCAGGGAACTGAAATCAGTACCAATATACAATATGGAGTCAAGTACCACCATGCCCCATTGAATGAATCGCATATTCCTGTCGCATTGAGTAAAAGGCTCTGGAGATTCATGAACAAATCAGGATTCAGCAGGCAGCCAAAAGGATACGCCAATAACAAGACTATCCAGAAATTGATATACAACCTAAGGATACGTTTCCAGGAACTCTGGCATTCATGTCCCTTCGCTTGCATAATCGTATATAGCCCATATCCACTCAGGAAAATATAGATGGGCACACACATGCTACACACCTTCCGCATCTGTGTGGCGAATCCGAAATCCCCGCATGAAAACAGATGTAGCCATAGCATCATCAGTATGGCTAATCCTTTCAAACAAACACTCGTGTCCTTTGTCATGAAATTGCTGACACTCCTATCTCTGAGAGGATGTTTCCTTTGTCGAAAAATATTCGTCTTTTCGCTTGGGATTCATAGGAAACCATCCCTTTTCCACTCGCTGCTTCTGCTCGTGGATTTCCAGGATGCTCCAGAAGCAGGAGCAACCTACTACACCCAGGACAGGACTGAGCAGGTGGTTCCCTACAAAGAGGCTGCCGGCAATGAAGAGAATACCAGCCAAGGCGAACACCCACCAACATCGAGTACCGAAATGGTATTCGCACTTGATGACAATGGGATGGAAGAGGCCGATGACCAGGAAGGTGATAACGGCAATGGCTATTCCTGTGAAGTTCATGACATATTACGTGTAGGTTTGTTGATGCAAAGGTAATAATAAATAGGAAAGTTGGCCCTATAATGAATCGTTTTTTTTCGTTTGTTGTTGTGGGGGCTTTCCTCATCTTGCAGGCCAAGAGTAATACGGTAGTGGATGTTCTCTTTCGCAGTGTCAATATTTGCGAATTTTTCAAGGCTTCGGTATTCCTTCGATAACCCTTCGATAACCCTTCGTAATCCTTTTCTGCGTTTTTGGGCTTGTTTTGTAATGTTTTTTTATTTTCTATGTAGGGTATTGGGATGGTTGGAACGTGCATTGTGTTCTTATTCCCTACTCGTTTCGGGGAAAATGAAGTAGTCACTATTTGTTTTTTGCGGATGATAATTTGTTTCTTTGTGCCATTCTGAGTACCTTTGGGCCGATTATGGCTTAAAAATGCGATGAAACGACTTTTTTTGATACTGATATTTCCTTTCTTGGCAGGGTTGGCTCTCATGGCCGAGGATATAGAAGGCACCCCATTGATAACGGATGTCAGCCAGTTGAGCAGTAATGCCAGCGACTGGCAAGAAGGTCAACATCTGGAGTATCTGATAGACGAGGACTGGAGTACCTTTTGGCATACGGACTGGCATGGTGTAGTGACAGACGCACTGCATTATCTTCAGGTGGATTTGAGGGAACAGGTGAAGGGCGAACTGGTGCTGTATATGCAACGAAGAAATTCGGGAAATGACCATCCTTCGGAGATGCGGGTCGAGGCAAGCAATGATGCAAAGACCTGGACGTATCTGACTACGTTGGACATGCCCAATGCCAGGACTGCCGAAGAAAGTGTATCCGACCCGTTTCCGTTGGACAAGGCGTACCGCTATCTGCGTTTTGCTGCTACCAATTGTGGGGGTTCGGCGGGTTACCGAATCTTCTGGCATACGGCTGAATTTCAGTTGTATCTCTTGGGCAGCGATGGATTGCCTTTCCGCCCGACTCATATCGTGGATGGAAGACTGGAGGATAAAACTCGTTGGTACACCATGACCATACGCGACACCAAGAAGATATTCACCTCTGGACAGAATATCCTTTGTACCAGTGATGCTGTCCTCACGCCCAATCACTTGTGGGCTTTCGTGGGGGACGAGGAGCAGGGCTTCCGCTTATACAATTATGTCACTGGCCTCTCGGCTCATGCGTATGTACCCAGCAGTGATAACAGGACGGTTGCTACAATGGTAGAGCAGGTTCCTTCGGGAGGCACGGACCTCTTCATGGTATCCTCCAACGGATGTGGCGGGTACAATTTCCATTTTCCAGGCGTTCCGGAAGCATGTCTGAACGATCATGCAGGATCGGGAGTGGTAGCCCTGTGGAACAATGTCAATTCGCCCAATGATGGAGGCTCGAACATCGTTTTCGAACGTATTGACCCTAAGCAGTTGACCGTCTATGTGGAGCGACTGCAGTTGAGCCAGACTTCGGCTACTGTGTATCCAGGTGACTCGTTGCAACTGACGTGTCAAGTATTTCCCGAAAATGCCACGTTCAAGGAACTGTGGTGGAGCAGCTCCAATCCAGGTGTGGCTACGGTGGATAACCAGGGCAAGGTGACTGCTGTAGGCTCAGGAAAGACAATTATCACTGCCGAGGCAACGGACGGATCTGCCGCCATCGCCTCTTGTGCCATTTTGGTGCCTGAGGGGACGGCATTTGAGCCAGTGGAGGGTTCTGTTCGCTATTTCTATTTCGCAGACGGACGGGTGAGGGCCTTCCCGCGCAAGTATCTGAAAGCCCAGAAAAAGTCTTCGACTGCCTACAAACTGACACTCTACACGGACGAGACGGTGGAACTGAAGATGAGCGAATTGGATTCTGTAAGTGATGTGGCACCACGGGATATGCCGTTTTTCACCTCGTATAAGTTCAATAATAAGTATAATTCGCAACTACCCTCCGATGTACAGGGCGAGATACTTCCAGACAATAAAATCCAGCTCACAGTTCCATGTATCGGCAAGCGTCTCACTCCCTCCTTCAAACTGTCGGCAGATGATGCGGATGCGTATATTGGCACAGAACTGCAGAAGAGCAAGGTGAACCGCCTGAGATTCGAGGGGCAGATACGTTATGTGGTGGCACGGCATGGATGCACCATCCTGCGACGTACCTTGAGCGGGTCGTATCAAGAAGCTCCTTTGGGTACGGAATATACAGTGACGGCCGATTTTCCGACGGATCATCCTACGGGACAATATAATGTACCTGTCATCCATATCCATACCAACGATGGTAGCATGATAAGTAGCAAGTCGTATTACTGGGACGGTACCGTGAGCGTGGACGGAAGTGGGGTGTTCCCTGACCTGCCCAAGACGCAGATGCAAATCAAAGGACGTGGCAACAGTAGTTGGGCTGGTACATGGGGGAAAAGCCCTTACCACCTGAAGTTTGCGGAGAAAACTTCCATGCTCGGACTGAAAAAAGGAAAACACTGGAATCTGATAGCAAATGCCCAGAACCTATCGATGTTGTGCAACTCTATCGGAATGAGGGTGGCTCAGATGGTGCAGACAGCAGCCAGCAACCACGAGATACCCGTGGAACTGTACATCAACGATGAATACAGAGGGTCCTATACACTCACCGAGAAAGTGGGTTTCAGCAACAATAGTGTGGATCTGGAGGATGAGACCAATGCTGTGTTGCTGGAGTTGGATTCATATTACGATGAAACCTACAAATTCAGATCGTCGAAATGGTCTCTGCCTGTCAATATCAAGGAGCCCGACCTTTCGCTTGCCACTACTGAACTGAAAAAGGGTGACATCCAACTGCATTTCAATACGTTTATCAATGAGTTCTATAATGAAGGCAACATTGCCGACTACGTGGATGTGGATTATTTGGCGCGCTATCTGATGGTGAATGAGTTGGTTCAGAACTACGAGTTGATGCACCCCAAGAGTGTGTTCCTTTACCACGAAGACATCAAGAATTCCGATTGCAAGTATATATGGGGACCTGTGTGGGACTTGGATTGGGCCTTCGGCTACGAAGACTCGGGTACGTATTTCCAGGTGGGAGCTACTCGGGATTACTGGAAAGGCCATAGTTTTGAGTCTGATGCATTCATAAAGAAACTGCGTTATAGCGGAGAGGAGATGAATAAGGCTTACTACCGTGTGTGGACGGATTTTATGAATCACGACCTGACGGAACTACTGGAATACTGTGATGACTACTATCAGTATGCGGCTCCTTCCTTTACCCACGACAATTCGAAGTGGGGTAGAGGAGATGCCTGGGATTATGCTTGGGTGACGGAAAATGCGAAGGAATGGCTGGCGGCACGCTGCAACTACATCTATTCCTATCTGTCCAATGAACTCGGGTATGCCCAGAAGGGGTATTTGGAGGAGGAAGAGAAACCGACCATCGGTGATGTGAACGAGGACGGAGTGGTGACTACGGCAGATGTGGTATGTGTGCTCAATCATATCTTGGGACGTGAGAACGAAGATTTCTGTTTCGCTCAGGCAGATACGGATGGGAATGACTTGATAACCATAGCAGATGCTATGTATATCCAGCATCTGGTGGGCAAGCAGAAGGCTAACATGAAGCATAGGATGCAGTTGGCCGAGTCAGAAGCCGCCCTGCGCCTGTCGCCTGCTGTAAAGGGGGAAGAGAGGGAAATCTCCCAGTCAATGACCCTCTTGGTGGAAGAGGAAAACTACAGTGGCATACAGTTTGACGTGAAACTGCCAGAGGGAATGGAACTTTCGGATATTGTACTACCCGAGGAAATGGCGGGCTATTCCAAACGGATAGAGCCATTGGACAATGGTGGATGCAGAGTAAGTCTCTGTGCCTCGGCTGATCAAGCGTTGCCAGAAGGGAAACTGGAATGCAAGTTGCTGATGACGGGGGATGATTCCATATCAGACGGGTTGTTGCAGGTGAGTCTCTCCAATGCTATGATGGCGACTACGACAGGCGAAGATGAAAGGCTGAATGTGCATTCTGCTGCCTTGGATATGAACACGACAGGGCTTTACTCTCCCGAGGAAATAAGAGTGATGGGAGGCAATGAACTGCAAGTGGAGAGCCGCTCAGATAGAGTGTTGAGAATCTATACCCTGGATGGCAGATTGCAAGGAATCTACCCGATACACGAGGGTAGGAACAATGTGTGGTTGCCTAAGGGTGTCTATTTGGTGAATAATCAGAAAATCATTATCCAATGAAGCATATCGAAATGAAGAGATTCTGTATAGTGTGGGGACTTCTGCTCCTGTTTTCCAATGTTATGGCTTCTGAGGTAGTGACATTGAAGGCTGATATGGATGACACAAACACCTGGATGCTGAGTGTCGGATTGGAGGGAGAAGGACCCTCGTCCTATTGTGGCTTCCAGATGGATGTGGCTCTGCCAGAAGGGGTTTCCTATCGTGAAGGTTCCATAGAAGGAAGCAGCCGTATTGAAGGGTTTTCTCTATTGGTAGTACCCCTTGCCAATGGCGTGCTGAGAATCGTGGGCTATTCGCCTACGCAACAGAGTATCAGCGAGGAGGCAGGTACCCTCTTTACCCTTGTGTTGAGTAGCGAGTCGAAAATAAATCCAGGGGATGTGGCCATTCTGAAAAACATACGTTTCTCGGATGCTGTGGGGACGGAAGTCGTCTTGGCCAAACAAAGTGTGGAACTGCCCGCATCGCTGGAGTCTGTAATGGAAGATACTGCATCCTGTCCAATCTATACTTTGCAGGGAGTGCGCTTCACGGAAACCGACTTGCGTGATTTGCCTTCGGGAGTTTATATCGTGAGAGGTCGCAAAATATTTGTGAAATAACAATAAATTCTCTTGCTGTAGTATAAAAATCGTTGCAATACGTTCTTCGAATGGATATTTTTGGCTACTTTTGTGCCGTGAAACATATATTATTTAACAAAATAACAAAAATATGGCTTTTTTAACTGACGAAAAATTGGTGATTGTGGGTGCAGGTGGTGCTATTGGCTCTACCATGGTACAGACGGCTTTGACTATGAAGCTCACCCCCAATGTATGTCTTTATGACGTGTATGCACCTGGTATGGAAGGCGTGATGGAAGAAATGTTCCATTGTGGCTATGATGGTGTCAACCTGACTGCTACCACAGATGTGGCCGAGGCTTTCAAGGATGCTAAATACATCATCTCCAGTGGTGGTGCACCTCGTAAGGCTGGTATGACACGCGAGGACCTGTTGGCTGGCAACTGCAAGATTGCGGAAGAACTTGGTAAGAACATCAAGGCATACTGTCCCGATGTGAAGCATGTCGTTGTTATTTTCAACCCCGCAGACTTGACAGGTCTGGTGACTTTGCTCTATTCTGGATTGAAGCCCGAGCAGGTAACTACTTTGGCTGCCCTCGACTCAACCCGTCTGCAGAGTGCGTTGGCAAAGAAGTTTGGTGTAAAGCAATATGAGGTGACAGGTTGTGCTACATACGGTGGTCATGGCGAGCAGATGGCTGTATTCGGCAGCGCTGTGAAGGTGGCTGGCAAACCCCTGAACGAACTCATTGGCACTCCTGCTTGTACGAACGAGGAGTGGGAAACCCTGAAGGTGGATGTAACCAAGGGTGGTGCCAAGATCATCGAATTGCGCGGACGTAGTTCATGGCAGAGTCCTGCTTACTGTTCAGTGGAAATGATTCGTGCCGTCATGGGCGGTGAAAGTTTCCGTTGGCCTGCAGGTACATACGTAAAGAATGAGAAATATCAGATGATCATGATGGCAATGAATACCACATTGGATAAGACAGGTTGCCATTATACCATGCCACAGGGTACTGCCGAGGAAATGGCTAAGTTGGATGCCAGCTACGAGCATTTGTGCAAAATGCGTGATGAACTCGTAACGCTGAATATCGTTCCTGCTCTGTCTGAATGGAGCAAGATAAATCCGAATCTGTAATCAGATTACTCTAAACATAACGAGAGGCCGTAGAGTTGTTCTACGGCCTTTTGTGTTAAAAAAAGTAAGTTTTGTTTTGCCAACTCAAAAAGTATGTGTAATTTTGCGCCGCTTATTAAGCAAATGCATAATTATTAACTAATTTTAAGTCAAAAAACAATGATTGTAGTACCTGTAAAAGAAGGTGAGAACATTGAAAGGGCGTTGAAGAAATTCAAGCGTAAGTTTGAAAAGACGGGCGTTGTGAAGGAACTTCGTGCTCGTCAGCAGTTTGACAAGCCTTCAGTCCTGAAGCGTCTTGCTAAGGAACGCGCTGTCTATGTACAGCAGCTTCAGCGTGTGGAAGATTAAAAAAGATTAAAATTTGGACGAGTCTCATTGATAATCCAAAATTAATGTCTATATTCGCCACTGAAAACAGTGACGATGTATGTGGGTTAAGGCTTTCATTGATTATCTGAGGTACGAGCGGAACTTATCTGAACGTACAATAATGGTATATCAGGCTGCATTGAAAGAGTTCGAGCAGTCGTGGAGGGCCTTGGATAGCGGACTTTCCTGGAGTACTATCGATGGTGATGTTATCCGACACTGGATGCTCATTATGATGGAACGTGGGAATACAGCCAGTTCGGTTTGTGCACGAATGGCGGCGCTCAGATCTTTTTACAAGTTCCTTTTGCGCCGTGGAATGGTGGATCATGATCCGGTACATCTCGTGCAGATGCCAAAGAAGGAGAAAGTCCTTCCGTCTTTTGTCAGAGAATCCGAAATGGATCGCCTTCTTGATGGTGAGGATATCTTTCCGCCAAGTGTAGAGGGTATGCGTGACCACTTGATTCTGCTGACTTTCTATTCTACAGGGATTCGATTGAGTGAACTGGTGGGATTGAATGTGAAAGACGTGGATTGTGCAGCACAACAAGTTCGTGTAACGGGCAAGAGGAACAAGCAACGCATTGTACCTTTTGGCGAGGAACTTCGAGCAGCGATGTGTGAATATCTGAACTGGAGAGAATCCCAGAATTCCGGGATGACAGGAAATGAGCCTTTTTTCGTAGTTCCAACTACGGGAATGCGGCTGACTCCGGATAAGGTGAGAAGAGTGGTAAAACACTATTTGTCTTTGGTGACCTCACAAAAGAAGAAAAGTCCCCATGTTCTGCGGCACACCTTTGCCACTTCGATGCTGAATCATCATGCTGACTTGCAGTCGGTGAAGGAATTGCTGGGGCACGAACGGTTGTCCACTACCGAAATCTACACACATACCTGTTTCGAAGAGTTGAAAGAAATGTATAAGCACGCTCATCCGCGGGCATAATATTCACTTAATTAAAAAGGAGGTATTTATGGACATTAGAATTCAAGCAATCCGCTTTGAAGTTGGTGAGAAACTGAATGATTTTATTATCAAGAAGGTTTCAAAGTTGAGTAAGTTCAGCGAAGAGATAGGAAAGGTAGAGGTGTCATTGAAAGTCGTAAAGCCTGAGACCGCCTTGAATAAGGAAGTTCTTCTGAAAGCGGCTATGCCAGGGAAGGAACTCGTTGCTCAGGAGACATGCGATACATTTGAAGAAGCAATTGACAAAACAATGGATTCACTGCTCAGACAGTTGTCCAAATTCAAAGAAAAGCAGAAAAATCGTTAAAAAAGAGCGAAAATATTTTGCTGGTTGAAAAAATATATCTAATTTTGCAGCCGTTTAGGTGTGAAGCTCATGCGAAAGCGGCTGCAAAACCGCCTCTTTAGCTCAGTTGGCCA